>SVSX01000039.1 GCA_015064085.1 Oscillospiraceae bacterium
GCGGTGGAGGGTGCGTAACCCTCCTCGCCGTCGCAACGGCGAAACACTCTCCCCTCGGCGTTTCTTTTTGTTAGCTTTTTCTTTGCGCCTCTTTCCGCCAAAGAAAAAGCGGCTATTGAGTTAGTGTATCGTTATCTTGAGGGAACTTTTTATAAAAAGTTCCCTCAAACTCCCTCAAAAATTTTCAAAAAATTTAGGCAAACCACGGCAAGAAGTTTTCGCCCGCCTTTTGGGGGAGGCGGCGCAGTGGAGGGTGCGTAACCCTCCTCGCCGTCGCAACGGCGAAACACTCTCCCCTCGGCGTTTCTTTTTGTTAGCTTTTTCTTTGCGCCTCACTATCTCGTCAAAAAACCGTCGACTCTTCCGAACCGACGGTTTTTTAGGCTTATTTAATTTATATTAAAATTCCTTTATCTTTTTCCCTTATCTACAAGAGGCGTACGGACCGCCCAGCTCGTCCTCTCCTCAACGTGGGAGATATCGTCGACCTCCTGCATCGCGATACGGCACGCCGCCGAATGAAGAGGCTTGAAATCGTGCTTGAGCATCTCAAAATCTATAAGCGCTCTCAGATAAAACATTCTGAAATTTCTTGCCTTGGTTATCTTCTCGGGCAGGGTCATATTGTAGTCCGACAGAGTATTGTAAACCTTTTTGACCTCCGAGGTGTCGGTGATCACCGAACGGTAGGGCGCAAGATACTTTTGGGAATCCTCATCCATCACTCTCGTAAGACCCACCTCAGTGTCTCTTATCGCCTCGTAAAGCGCCTCGTCGTCACAGCAGAATTCAAATTTGACCCAAGCGCGAAGGGCGTCAAAGGCATCGGGATAAAGTCCGGTGTAAGTTCCCATACAGATAAACTTGTTCGCGTCCTCGAATATTCCCTCGGAATAGGGGAAGCCGCCGTCGTACATATGAGCCGCCGCCTTGTTGGTCTTGTCGAGATAGCTTGTAAGCACGCTCGCGCCGTAGCCGCCCCAGGGCTTGCAGAAATGCATACTGATCTCGGGGAAATCTATAAGCTTGAACTTCTTCGGAACGCCGTTCTTCTGTATACACTCGGGGATCTTTCCCGCCGAGAAAAATACCATAAGATACTCTATGTCGTCAAACATCTCGTCGTCAAGTCTCTCGTAAAACTCATCCCACTCGCCATCCACAAACTTGTCGAAATACCAGGTGGACACGACCACCTTGGTGTTCGGCAGCAGCTCGTGAACCAGCGCCTTGAAATGGGGGAAAAGCTTGAGGAAGCCGTTCGAGCCCCAAGGCTGACATTCGGAGCAGGTACAGCCGCCCTGATCGTAGGGCCAATAAACGATATAATCTATTCTCAGATCCTTGAAGCACTCGAGCATAGCGCGTCTGTCAGCGATGATCTTCTCAATACCGCCCTTCTTCGAGGGACAGATCTCGTTGTGGTAATGCGCCACGGGCTTCTTGAAATATCTTCCCTGCTCCCACCACTCGGCGCGGAGCTCCTCGGGGGAATTGTAAAGCGCCTCGTTGGCGTTCATAGTGAAGGAGATGCCCATACCGATATCGTTTGCGTACTTGAGCATCGTTCTGAGTCTCTGCACGAACTCCTGCGCCTCAGGGCTCTGCATCGACTCATAATGGTAAAGGTCGACCCAGACCTCAATGCAGTTACAGCCGCGAAGTCCAAGGTCCTCGATCACCTCAAAGATCTCCTCCATAGGCGCTACGTGGTAGAAATTATAGTTGTGAGTCGCGAAATACATTCCGCGGAGCTTCTTTGCGGGGGTGTGATCGAAAACGCCCGACTCGGCAGGGATAAAGCCGCCTCTGCCGTCAAAGGTCGAGTCGAAGAGCAGCTTTCCGAAAGCGCCGTGGACCGAGCAGTCGTTTGCGGCGGATATCCTCGCGCCCTTCTCTGTCTTCTCGATTATGTATCTGTCGTTAAGGAGCGAGCTGTCCACCGAGACCTCGACCGTGTAGTCGGCATCTCCCTCTGTCAGCGCAAGCTCCCTCTGCTCAAGTATTCTCTTGGCTGTATGAAGCAGCACCGAGTAGCTGAGCTCACCCATTCCCTTATTTACTATTTTGAAATTTATCACAAGAAGGTCCTCCATTTGTTTTTTATTATTCTACCACATTTTTTCGCTTCGCGCGTACAAAATAAAGGATATTTTGGTATAATATCCACTCTTATTTAAAGCGGTCGTCAAGCCGCGCCCTGAGCTCCGTCATTCGACTCTCTCCCATAGGAGGGGTGTCCTTCAGTGGGAATTCGATGCCAAGTGCCGCGTATTTCTCGACACAGAGGGTCTTGAAGGGGAGCAGCTCTATCTTTTTTACACATTTGAAGGGTCTTACGAGGGCGCAAAGCCTCTCTATATCCTCCTCGCTGTCGTTAAGCTCGGGAACTACCACGTGCCGTATCCAGACCTCCTTGCCGATCTCCTCAAGGTAGCTGAGAAAGGCGAGAGTCACACCAAGGCTGCCGCCCGTATATCTGCGGTAGCTCTCCTCGTCGGTCATCTTGATATCAAGCAGCACAAGGTCGCAAAGGGAGAGCAGCTCCTCCACCTCGGCGTTCAGGATACACCCCGAGGTATCGAGGGCGATATGCAGTTCCCTCTCCTTAAGCAGTCTTGCCACCTCCGAGAGGAATTTTGCCTGAAGGCAGGGCTCTCCGCCCGAAAATGTAACACCGCCGTTTTTTATGTAAGGGTAGAGCCTGAGCAGGCGCGCCGCCACCTCCGAGGGGTCGGAGGAGTCCTTCCCCGATATCTCCCATGTGTCGGGATTATGGCAATAGGCGCATCTGAGCGGACAGCCGCGGGTGAAGACCACCGCCCTCACCCCGGGTCCGTCCACCGTACCGAGTGACTGAATACTGTGAAGGTAGCCCTTCATATCACACCGTCTCGTGGAAGGTCCTGCTTATGACCTCCCTCTGCTGCTCCTTCGAGAGCTTGTGGAAGTTCACGGCATAGCCCGACACGCGTATGGTAAGGTTGGGATATGCGTCGGGATCTTCCATTGCCTCGATAAGCTTCTGTCTGTCGAGAACGTTTACGTTTATATGGTGAGCGTTCTGAGAGAAGTATCCGCCGAGTATATCAACGAGATTTTTCCTTCTCTCGCCATCGTCCGCTCCGAGAGCGGCGGGAACGATCGAGAAGGTATTGGAGATGCCGTCGCGGCAGGAATCGTAGGAGAGCTTCGCCACGGAGTTGAGGGATGCGAGCGCGCCGCACTCCTCTCTGTTGTGCATAGGATTAGCGCCGGGGGCGAAGGGCTCACCCGCAAAACGTCCGTCGGGGGTAGATCCCGTCTTCTTGCCGTAGACCACGTTGCTGGTGATCGTCAGCACAGAAAGGGTATGTATCGCACCTCTGTAGGTGGGGTTCTTGCGAAGGTCGGTGATAAGCTGATCGAGAAGCTCCTTGGCTATCGTGTCGACTCTGTCGTCGTCGTTTCCGAACTTGGGGAAATCTCCCTCGGTCACAAAGGCGGTAACAAGTCCTCTCTCGTCCTTTATCGGGCGGACCTTTGCGAATTTTATTGCAGAAAGGCTGTCGGCAATGACCGAAAGTCCCGCCGCGCCGAATGCCATAACTCTCTCGACCGCCGTATCGTGAAGGGCAAGCTGTATCTTCTCGTAAGCGTATTTATCGTGCATAAAGTGAATGACGTTCATAGTGTCAACGTACTCACCCGCAAGCCAATCCATATAGTAATCAAGGCGTCTTCTGACCTCTCCGTAATCGAGGGTCTCCGAGTCGATAACAGGCATCTCAGGACCTATCTGCATACCTGTTTTCTCCTCCTTACCGCCGTTGAGCGCCATAAGGAGTATCTTCGGCAGGTTGCATCGAGCGCCGAAGAACTGCATCTGCTTGCCCACCTTCATCGCGCTGACGCAGCAGGCAATGGCATAGTCGTCGCCGAAGCGGGGTCTCATAAGATCGTCATTCTCGTACTGTATCGAGTCGGTATCTATAGAAACCTTGGCGCAATAGCTCTTGAACGCCTCGGGCAGCTTCTCGGACCAAAGTACCGTCAGGTTAGGCTCGGGAGCTGAGCCGAGATTATAGAGGGTATGGAGAAATCTGAAGGCGGTCTTTGTAACCAGAGTCCTTCCGTCCTCTCCCATACCGCCAACCGCCTCGGTCACCCACATAGGGTCGCCGCCGAAGAGCTCGTTGTATTCGGGGGTGCGGAGATGTCTTATCATACGGAGCTTGATGACGAACTGGTCGATGAGCTCCTGCGCTCCCGACTCGTCAAGAATTCCGCGTCTTATATCTCTCTCGAGATATACGTCGATGAACGTTCCGACTCTTCCGAGAGACATTGCCGCGCCGTTCTGCTCCTTATTCGCCGCAAGATATCCGAAATAGAGCCACTGTATCGCCTCTCTCGCGTCACTTGCGGGTCTTGAGATATCTATTCCGTAGAGCGCCGCCATCTGCTTGAGCTTTTCAAGGAAGTCTATCTGCTTATAGAGCTCCTCCGAGAGTCTGATATTCTCCTCGGTCATTCTGTGATTTCCAAGCTCAGCCTTGTCACGCTTCTTCTCTTCAATGAGAAAATCAACGCCGTAAAGGGCAACTCTTCTGTAGTCGCCGATTATTCTGCCGCGTCCGTAGGCGTCGGGAAGCCCCGTGAGTATTCCCGTGTGTCTCATAGCTCTCATCGTGTCGGTATACACTCTGAAAACGCCATCGTTATGAGTAGTCTTATAGAAAAACTCTCTCTCGATCTCCTCCGAGAGCTCATAGCCGTAAGCGCGGCAGGCGCTTCTCGCCATTCTGATGCCGCCGAAGGGATTGACACCTCTCACAAGGGGAGCTCCCGTCTGAAGTCCGACTATAAGCTCGTCCTCGCGAAGAAGGTACGCCGCGGGGTAGCTTACAAGCGAGGATACCGTGTGGGTATCAACACCGATAACTCCGCCCTTCTCCCGCTCCTCCTTGAGCTTTTTCTCGAACTCAGCCATCACTCTTCCCGTGCGCTCGGTAGCACCCGCGAGGAAGCTCTCGTCACCGATATAGGGAGTGTAGTTCTTATTGATAAATTCCTTGACGTCGATGCTGTCGCACCAGCCGCCTCTTATAAATCCATTCCATTCCTTTTCAAATCTGACCATTGTACCTTACCTCTCTTTTCTGTTTTGAGTGATATTTCTTGCGAAAAACAAAAGGGCAGTTTTGTTCTTCGCAAAACTGCCCAGACGGTCGGCTAAAAGATTCCCGGCTCCACGTAGGTATATCCTACTTTTCCGTCAGTTACGCGGGAATTTACGTTATCATTATAACATCTTTCTTTGGCTTTGTCAAGAAATTTTTTCTTTTTTTTCGATTATCTTGACAGATCTCCCCGCGTATGCTATAATAAAGCTACCAAATTTTATAATTAAAGGAGTTTAATTATGGACAACAAGGTTCTTTTTGGCGTTATGACCATTATCTTTAACTCTATAGGAGTTCCTTGCTTTATGCAGGGTAAGGTAAAGGCGGGTGTTCTCAGAATAATTCTCGGTATCGTTACCTGCGGAGTTATCGAGATCATCAACACTGTTTTCGGAATCATTCAGGGAATCAAGATCCTCTCTATGACAGACGAAGAGTACGCTGCTGCCGACAAGGCTACCCTCCTTGCGGGTGTTCCCTCGGGAAAGTAATTTAACATAACACTCAAACAGAGGCTGTCTCAAATGCAAATTTGAGACAGCCCCTAAGTTTTTTGAGGCTATAGAGAATAAATTGTAAAAATATCGCTTAATTATGCGAAATGTTGTTGACATCTCAACAATTTTGTGTTATAATAGAAATGTTGTGTAATAAAAAGATGATGAAAGGAGAAAATATTGGAACACGATAGGTTTATACTTTTCAGCTCTCTTCTGAACGACGCGCAGAAGAGCATCGCCCGTTTGAAGTACAAAAAAATGGACTCCTACGGACTTGGCAGCGCACATACCCTTTGCCTCTGCGTTCTTTACGATAACGCTCAGGGCGTCAATAAGACCGAGCTCGCGAGACTCTGCGGAGTCGACAAGGCTCAGATATCGAGAATAATCTCCGACCTTCTTGAAAAGAAATACGTGGCGGTGGCGACCCCCGAACGCAATTACAGACAGAAATACGTTCTCAGCGAGGAAGGACTCGCCGTGACCGAGGAGATCAAAAATATCGTCCGCACAATAAACGAATACGTCAGCGGAGATATCCCCAAGGATCAGCTCGATACCTTCTACACTATCTTCAGGACTATCTGCGAAAATCTCGCAAAGGCAGAAGAAATTTTCTGAGAGAAAATCAAATCACATTAAAATAAAAATTTACGGAGGAAACAATTATGGCAGACTCAAAGCTGAAGCTCCCCTTTATCGACAAAAAGGCAACCGAAGAAACACACACCGACGTTAAGATCCATACAAAAGTAAAGACCCAAAGAGAATATGAAAGAGTAAGCGACGCCGTCGACTTTATAAGAGTTATCGAAAAGCACGGCGACAGAGTGGCTTACACCTATTTCGACAAGAAGAGAAACCTCTGCGACGTTACGTACGCGGAGCTCACCGAAAAAATAAAGAGGACGGCGGCAGGTCTTGCCTCCCTCGGACTCAAGGAGAGCAGAGTCGCTATCATAGGCGAGACCTCTGTTGATTGGGTAGCCTCCTACGTGGCGGTCCTCGCCAACGGCGGAGTAGTTATTCCTATGGACAAGGAGCTCGACCTCCACGAGATCGAGGGCTTCCTCGACGGAGTTGACGCCGAGGCTATCATCTACTCCTCTCTCTTCAACGGCAAATTCAACGAGACCAAAGCTAACCACCCCTCCCTCAAGCGCTTCATAGCTATCGCCCCCGACGACGCTGAGCTCGAGAATGAAAAGACGGTGGCTCTTTCCGATATGCTCGAGAGAGGCGACAAGGAGCTGGAGAAGGGCTTCACCTTACCCGAAAGAAACGACAGAGAAAGACTCGCCGAGCTCCTCTTTACCTCGGGTACTACAGGCACGAGCAAGAGAGTTATGCTCTCCCAGAAGAATATCTTCTCGGTAGTCACCTCCGCGGCGGCAACAGTTGACTTCAAGCCCGACGACACTATCGTCTCGGTGCTCCCCATTCACCATACCTACGAGCTCGCTTGTATGCTCGCGGGACTTGACTACGGTATGCACATCTGCATAAACGACAGCCTTACAAAGGTACTGAAGAACTTCCAGATATTCAAGCCCACGGGTCTTGTGCTCGTTCCCCTCTTCGTCAACACCATCTACAAGAAGATCTGGACAGAGGCGAAGAAAACAAAGAGAGATAAGAAGCTCAAGCTCGGTATCGGCGTATCCCGCACGATGATGAGCGTAGGTGTCGACAAGAGACGTGAGCTCTTTGCGGACGTTATCAATTCCTTCGGCGGAAGACTCGAAAAGATAATCTGCGGCGGCGCTGCTCTCAACCCCAAGATGATCGAGTTCTTCGAGAGCCTCGGCGTTTCTATCTACGAGGGCTTCGGTATCACCGAGTGCGCTCCCCTTACCTGCGTCACCCCCTACTACGCGAGAAAATACGGCTCGGTCGGTCCTGCCGTTCCCTGCTGTCAGGTGAGGATCGCCGACCACGAGACCCCTGTTGCCGACTACTCCGAGGGCGAGATCCAGGTCAAGGGCGACAACGTTATGCTCGGCTACTACGAGGACGAAAAGGCAAACGCAAAGGCATTCACCGACGACGGCTGGTTCAGAACGGGCGACATCGGATATAAGGACAAGGACGGCTACGTATTTATCACGGGCAGACTCAAGACAGTCATAGTCCTTGAAAACGGAAAGAACGTATTCCCCGAGGAGATCGAGGAGTACCTCTCTAACGTTGAGGAGATCGCGGAGTGCGTCGTTGTCGGACGTGAGACCGAGACCGAAAAGGTAGCTCTCTTCGCTATCATCTTCCCCGACCTCACAAAGTTCCCCGAAAATACCCCCTCTGAGGAGATCAAGGCTAAGATCGACGAGTCGATCGCTCTGATCAACAAAGCGCTTCCCTCCTATAAGCAGATCAAGCATACCGAGCTCCGCGACACAGAGTTCGAAAAGACGACCTCCAGAAAAATCAAGCGTCATCTTGTAAAATAACAAAAAGCTCTTGACAAATTGCTAAAGATGTTATATAATAGTTTTAAATACTACATAGCATTTCCTAAAACAACCTGTAATTAAGGAGAAAAATATGAGTAAATACGTTATTATCACCGATTCCTGCACCGATCTCACCCCCGAGATACTGGACTCCCCCGATCTTATCGCGCTCCAGCTCGACGTGCTGGTAGAGGGCGAAGAGCCCAAGAAGAACCGCGACGTTGAACCAAAGGATTTCTACGCAAAGCTGAGATCCAAAAAGGGCGCTACCACCTCGGCTGTAAGCATCGACGCATTTCTTGAGGTTATGGATCCTATCCTCGCTGAGGGCAACGACATTCTCTATCTCGGCTTCTCCTCGGGGCTTAGCGGAACTTACAACGCGGGATTCATCGCCGCCAAGGAGCTCTCAGAAAAGTACCCCGACAGAAAGATCTACACCGTAGATACTCTCGCGGCTTCTCTCGGTGAGGGTCTGCTCATCTACTACGCGGTCAAGATGCGTGAGGAGGGCGCGGACATCGAGACGGTGCGCGATTTCATTGAGGATAATAAGCTCCACCTCTGCCACTGGTTCACGGTTGACGACCTTTTCTTCCTCAAGAGAGGCGGAAGAGTCAGCGCCACCACAGCAGTTATGGGTACTATGCTCAGCATAAAGCCCGTTATGCATATGGACAATAAGGGTAAGCTTATAAAGGTCACCACCGCTAAGGGAAGAAAGGCTTCTATAAACGCCCTCTTTGACAAGATGAAGGAAACCGCAATCGAGCCCGAAAAGCAGACGGTATTCATAAGCCACGGCGACGCCCTTGAGGACGCCGAATATCTTGCGGACCGCATAAGAAACGAGCTCGGAGTCAAGGATATAAGGATCGGTTACGTAGGTCCTGTTATCGGAGCTCACTCGGGACCCGGAACAATAGCGCTATTCTTCCTTGGAACAGAGAGGTAAAATAATGGTTATAAGCGGACAGACCTTTTTCACTATGATGATATCCGCCGCCAACGCGTTGGATAACGACAAGGTAGTCATCAATAATATGAACATATTCCCCGTTCCCGACGGCGACACGGGCATCAATATGTCTCTTACTATGAGTGCCATAAAAATACTCAGCCGCTTTGACGGAACTATCGCAGACTGTGCCGAAAAGGCATCGGGAATAATTCTCCGCGCCGCAAGAGGCAACTCGGGCGCTATCCTCTCGCTCTTCTTCAGAGGAATGTCCAAATCTATGAAGGGACTTGAGTTCGCGGGCTCTCACGACCTCGCAGCCGCGTTCAGACGCGGAACGACCGAGGCATATAAGGCTGTTATGAAGCCCACCGAGGGTACTATCCTCACAATAATGAGAAGCTGTGCCGAGAAGGCTGAGGCAGTTGCCGATAAGTACAGCCACGACCTTGTGGCGTTCTTCTCCTCAATTCTCCGCGCCGCCGAGGAGGCTCTGGCAAAGACACCCGAGCAGCTCCCCGTCCTCAAGGAGGTCAACCTTGTTGACGCGGGCGGATACGGATTCGTAACTATCCTTAAGGGTATGCTGGCGGCACTTCAGGCGCACCCCATAGTCGCTAAGGACACCTCCTCTCAGTATTCGGCAAACGTCTTCGAGGAGTTCACCGCTGAGGACATCAGATTCGCATACTGCACCGAGTGCATCGTCGAAAAGTCCGAGGAATATAAGGGCGAGGGCTCGGCTGACTCTCTCCGTGAGTTCATCTACGGCATCGGCGACAGCGCAGTTTTCGTTGACGACGAGGAGATCATCAAGCTCCACGTTCACACCAATAACCCCGGACTCGTTATGGAAGAGGCGCTTAAGTTCGGTATGCTCATAACAGTCAAGGTCGAGAATATGCGTAAGCAGCATACAGAGATCATCGAGAAAGCCCCCGAGGATTCTGTCGAGGAAAAGGCAGCCATCAGCAAGAAATACGGATTCGTTTCGGTTTGTATGGGAAGCGGTATCAGCGATACCTTCCGCGACCTCGGAGCTGACGAGGTCATCTTCGGCGGTCAGACTATGAACCCCAGCACTCAGGATATCATCGACGGAATTGATAAGACCCCCGCTGAGCATATCTTCGTGCTCCCCAACAACAAAAATATCTATATGGTCGCCGAGCAGGCTGCCAAGCTGATAACCGAC
This sequence comes from Oscillospiraceae bacterium, assembly GCA_015064085.1. Taxonomy (GTDB): domain Bacteria; phylum Bacillota; class Clostridia; order Oscillospirales; family CAG-272; genus HGM12713. Next base: position 10,269 of record SVSX01000039.1, read on the forward strand.
AAGAAGGTCCACGTTCTCCCCACCAAGAGCGTTCCTCAGGGAATCTCGGCAATGCTGGTCTTCGACCCCGAGAGTGAGGTCGAGGATTGCCTTTCGGCTATGAACGAGGCTATCGGGGCTGTGACCTCGATGTCGATCACACAGGCTGTCAGAGATACAACCCTTGACGGTGAGAAGATCGAGAGCGGTCAGTTCCTCGGAATGCTCAACGGAGCTATCTTTTGCGTTGAGGACAGCATCAAGGCTTGCTTCGAGAAGCTTTCGGTGAATGCTGAGGGCAAGACCTTCATAAACCTCTTCTACGGCGAGGACGCCTCCGAGGAGGAGGCAAACGAGATATCCGCTCTGCTCCTTGAGAAGGCGGATAAGTATGCGGAGGTAAACGTCATAAGCGGCGGTCAGCCTCTCTACCCCTATATAATCTCTCTCGAATAAAAAAATACTCCCCCTCGGCTTATCGGAAACCCGCATAAATGCTAAGTTTTCAACAGCCGAGGGGCTTTTCTGTGGAAAAATAGCTCACCTTTCGGGTCAAGGTATAATTAACCGCATCGCGAATGAATTTATTCATTCACAAATTTGTGCAAAATCCCCCACTCAAGCCAAAAAAATCCCTGATTTTTTCCCATTTTAAGGCTTTCCGATGATTTTTTTATGCAAAAAGACGGTTTTTGACTTTTCACACATATCCTCATTCAGGCTGTGGAAAAAGCTGTGGAAATTGTGGAAAACTCGAAAAACCGCACCGAATAACGGTTTTGTCCGAGAGATGGCTGTGGAAAACTCGCGACTTTTTCTTGTCAAGTAGCTTTTCGCAAATATTTCATTTTCCACATTATGCACAAAAGGAATTTTTATGTCGAGCAATGTATAATTTTCGATAAAAAGAGAATTTATTTGTTCTATACACTCTTCCCCTTCACGATGACTATTCCCCCCCGGTGATCCCCCAAAAAATAAATAAATTTTTTTGAGAGTTGAGGAATAAAAAAAGCGCTGTAGGAATAAACTGTAGTGTAGAAAAGAAAAAATTCAAAAAAAGTGAGAGAAAATCAAAAAAGGGGTTGACAAACCAAAAAGAATGTGGTATAATACTCAAAGTCAAAGGAACAATTCGCCGGTGTGGCGGAATTGGCAGACGCCCGGGACTTAAAATCCCGTGATACGAAAGTATCGTACCGGTTCGACCCCGGTCACCGGCACCAAGGCGGTAAGTTCCAAAAATCAATATCGCGGAGTAGAGCAGCCTGGTAGCTCGTCGGGCTCATAACCCGGAGGTCGTGAGGTTCAAATCCCACCTCCGCAACCAAAAAAACACCTGAAATCATTGATTTCGGGTGTTTTTTCATGCAAATTAGAGCCAAAGTGGGAATTGGCTCCCTTTTTTATTTTGGATTTGACCCCATTTTGACCCCTCAATATTATTTGTAAGATTAGTTTGTCGTGCGTATTATACATTATAAAATCAAATTTTGGGTTATTTTGTTGAATTTGTTCTGATAATGTGATACAATAAAACTATACCGAATCAAATACAACCATATAGAAAACATATAAGGATATACCGATTGATCTTTTGGCAATGATTGATGGCAGTTTATATGTGGATCAATGCCTTATAAGAATTACTTAATTAGATTAATATTTCTAACGAACAAAAGGACTACAAATGAAAGTATACGAAACTAAACAAGGGAAAGAGTTTGTTTTTAACAACAAATTTTCTAAAAACAAAATATCAAGAAACGATAGAAGGTTGAATGCGTTTTTAAAACTTAGGTATAGATTGATTATCTTCTTTCATTTGCAGAAATTTGCAAAAAAGAAATCTTGGTATCGCACTTTGGAATATCACTGGGGAAAGAGATATAGAAAACCAAATGCTAATGAAAAAAAGAGAGCAAACCAAAATGTTCGACTAACTAAAAAAGATCTTTTCTTAAAGGAATTGATCGTTTACGATTTAATGCCTAAAGAATATTTGGATGAATATAAGCGCAAGTATTTTAAGTTTAAAAGTATTTTTAGTGCACCGACGTTGACAAGCTTTACGCCAAAACAAATTCACGATGCCTTTGCTAAAATGGAAAATAGTTGTGCTACTGGAAGTTGGTATAACTTAGATCATTTTTCTATAAAAGAGAAATCTTCTTTGGGCTCAAGATTTAATTGGTTACGCATTGAAGCTATTGGTTTAACAGAATCATTTTACATCATTCGATATGCCCTAAATGTAAATGATGTATCAAATTTTGAATTAGAACAAATCTTAAAAGCTAAGATATATAAAGAAGCCGTATGCTTTAGTAATGACAAATGGTGGAAAAAAAGAAGTTTCGGTGGATGTTATTTCTATGATCTAATGGGTGATGCAAAAAAATATGCCATTGAAGATTATATTTTAGAGCTAAAGGAATTATTTTGGAAAGAAATTGTTAAAAATCTCCCTACATTTTTCTTCTCTTGGGAAAACATTCCGCCAAGTATAGAAGTATATTCTTCTGAAACACTTGAAAAAAAGAAGGATAAAATCTTAGAAGTTCTTGCACAAAGAAACTATGATAACATCGAATATTGTGAATCCTATAAAACTTATTTTATCCCATCTGTTTTAAGTCGAGAGCAAAAATCTTTAAATAACTCAAAAATAATTGCGGACTCAAAACAATTTGAAAGCGATCATGGATTATATGATTTCTTGAATATCGAAGAAATAGTGTGTCAAAGATTTGCTGATTATTTTTTGTTAGAAGGTTTGAGTAGACAGATTTCAAAGTTAATATATCAAGCGCAAAGAAAGATCAATCAAAATGTTTACAGAAAAGCTCGGTTTAATTCGCTCTTAAGCGTCAAATTGGCTGTTGAGAAACAATTGTATTTTTATAGACGTTTGTATAAAGAGTTAAATGCACAACATCATACTGAGGAAATGTTGAGATATCAATTTAACGATTACAAAATATGCTTTATTAATCTTTTTGATAAAGAACATCCCAATCTTTTACCTATACATTGTTTCGAAAATGAATATAACAATCTGCTTTATACTATCAAAGAAAAACATTCTTTGATGGAATCAATATACGCTCATTTTGATGAAAATTCCAAAATAACCGAAAGTAGATATAACTATAGAATTGTAAAATGGACGTTTATAATCGGTGTAATATCACTATTGACTACTGTATTATTAGCTGGAGATCCTTGTTTGTTAAAGCAAATATGGGATTCAATAGTGGAGTTTTTCACGAAAAAATAATAAAAGCATAGAAGAAGTAGCTTGGCCAGTAGGTTGTTCTGCGGTGTCGTATTGTGTTAATAGGAAATGCAATCAATTAGAAAAATCAAGCAATAATTCATAAAGCACGGAATGGTACACGATTTGTGTACCATTCTATTTTTATATTAAAATCTGCATCAACATCTGATTTGCCGCCATGGAAATTTGCCCAATCGGCGTCGCCATAGGCGGAACAACCGCGGTTAGCAATTCCTCCTCGATCCGCTCCTTGACGTATTGTATTCCACCTTGCAAATCAGTTCCCGTAAAAGAAATCGCAGGAAAGTCGGGAGCTGTAAAGAGCAGCGTTCCGTCCTCCTGCGTTGTAATAACGAGCGGATATGAATTTGGTTGTGCCGAGATCGGTGCCATATTGTAAAGATCCTCCATCAGAGCCATGCCCTCTCGCTTATGATCAACAAGAACGTGCGCATAGGTATCAAGGGTGAACGAGACCGAATAATGCCCCAATATAACAGATAGTGTCTTTGAATCCATTCCTTGCTCCAGAGCACGTGATGCAAATGTATGGCGCAAGGCGTGAAATGTAAAATGCCGCATACCGCCAAGCTCCAATATCTGATTATAATAATCCTTGAATGTTCTTGGCTCCACATACCCACCAAATGGATTTGTAACGAGCATACCGCTATCACAGTATTGCTCACCCGTAGCAAGGCGGTCATTGGCTTGTACCGATTTCCAAGCGAGTAAATCTTGTACCACAGAAGGCAATAACGGAATGCTGCGAATTGAATTTTCAGACTTCGGAGCTTGTATCACAATCTCCGTTGTTGATTCACCGAGCGTCGTAGGACGCTCCTTTTTGTTTAGGCGGTTGAGTGTTCTGCGGACGTGTAATAGACCCATTTGAAAGTCAATATCCTCCCAACGCAGTCCTAACAGCTCTCCAAGGCGCAAGCCCGTGAAAAGTGTCAATCGAACAAATACCCCGTAGCGGTGCTGATAACTTGCCCGAATCAGCTGCGCTTGTTCGTCTCGTGTCAGTATCTCAATCTGTGGCTTGTGCCCACGAGAGAGGTTGATAGCCTCAGCGGGATTGTTTTGCAGATAGCCCTCAGATACCGCAAATGACAATGCCTTATGTAAAAACAAATTGATGTTCACTAAGGTCTTGGGCGCCAATCCTTCTGTTTCAGCTTTATAGTTGTAATACTGTTGCAGAAGTCTTGGCGTAATATCCTGCAACACAAGACCACCAAGCGCAGGCTTCAGATGTATCCGAATATAACTCTCGTAGCTATTGTAGGTTGATTGCTTTAACGTATGTTTCATATAGACCTCCAAGCACATATCCAACCATTCACCAAGCGTAATGGTGTGGAAACGGTTTGGAGCGGTGTCTCTCATAAATGAGAGCTGATGTAATAGTTTGACCGCCTCTGCTTGCGTGGCGGCATAGCGTGAGATTCGTTTCGGCTCTCCCGTGGCAAAGTCGATGCCGAGTGTGATACGCACTTCCCACCGACCGTCCGATCTTTGCCGAATATTGCCCTCTCTGTTTGCTCTTGTTTTGGACATGATACATCTCCTTGTGTTTAGAAAATATTTTGTAATTTACATAGTGATAGTATGTAATTTATTTGTTTCAAAAGTGCGGAAATCTTTATTACAAGGAAAGTTATGTATTTATTAAAAATCTACTTGACAGCGAAACCTTGTACGTGTATACTTTATTATATATACATATATAATGTAGTTGATTGTGGGGGTATAAAGTGGAATATATAAGCGATAGGATTACAGATTATGAACAGTGGAAATTGGGAAGTATTGCTTTAATATCAGCTCCAACGGGATCCGGAAAAAGTAGGTTCGTCTTTGAAAAGCTTTTAAAAAATGCTGTAAGACAAAAGAAACATTTAGTATATCTTTGCAATAGGAAGACATTGGAAAATCAGATGAGTGAACAATATTACGTTAAACGTTTGAATTGTATGGAATCCGACTTTTCAGAAGAAGAATTGCAATACTTACATATCTTTACCTATCAACACTGTGAGCAAACCCATCAATTTCCGGATTTTGTTTTACCTGAAAAAACGATCAAATTAAGCAAAAGTGACACCTATAAAGAACGCTTAAAAAACAAGAATAATATTGTTGATCAGGAGATAGGACGAAATATATTGTATGCAAAAGATATTTTGTACTATATTTTTGATGAAGCTCATTATCTCATTTCAGACGCATTGTTCAATTCTAATACCAATTATTGGTCTGCAAATAAATTAAGGCAATATCACAGTATTTCTGTGCTAATAACAGCAACACCGGAACCATTGCTTTGCTATTTAGAAGAATCTCGAATGGAAAATAATGTGCGGTATAATAAAATAGTAACAGGATTGGGAATCTCTTCTGATAGTCTTAAAGAGGATTTTTCCAAAGAAACAGTTTTTCAAAGTGCATATGATGTATATAACAAAAGAAGAATACGCCTTAATGAATTGCGTGAGCCAACAAACAAGGATGAAATTGAGCGGGAAGCGCGAGCTGTTTCAATGATTATGGGAGGTATATCTCCTAATAGCCAAATAGATCGAAGAATCAGTGATGATGTAGAATATGAATTTTTATCTGAAAGAGCAATTCAAAATCATATGAATCGGATGAATCACCCATTTCAGTACGGTTTCGATTTTGTGGATTCTACGGTACAAAATTATACTCAATGGAACAACTACTTTTTTGCAAAGGATAAAGATCACATTTACTTTTTTGACAACGACTATACCTATGTGAAAGAATTTTATTTTGATGATTACAAAAATCTAATAGATATCATCGCAAAATCTAATGAAAAATGGTTGTTGTTTGTAGATTATAAAAACGATGGGGAAACATTGAAAACAATACTCAGTTATCTGGGATGCAGTGCGGTATTTATTAATTCCGAAAACAAAAATAATTATAAAGATGGGTGTAAACAAACGTTCAATCAGATTGCTCAGAACGAGCGGTTTGATTGTAAGGTTTTAATTGCTACAAAGGTATTGGATTGCGGTGTAAGCTTACACGATCCCGATTTGCGGAACATTGTGATTGCGCAGTCTAATCAAGCCACATTTGTTCAGATGCTGGGAAGGAAGCGAGCAGAGCGTCATGAAAGTATAAATTTATATATTAAAGCATATTCTCCCAATGATATCAACCATTTGAGAAGTAATTACGAATACAAGCTGAATTTAATGATGAGTTATTTTATGGTAAAAAACAAGAAAGCTGTCGATGAATCTTTGTATTCAAAAATTAAAGATGCTACCAAAAAAGAAGAAAGCCAGCTTTTTGTTGAGAAAAGGCATACTCAGGATATTGACGGTTATGTAAAGAATTCTGAGTTGAGCAACACGGCATATATTCAGTTGTTATATTCGCTTAAACAATTTGTTGAGACTTTGCGAGAGTACAGGATTAGTGGGGATCCTACTTGCTATCTTCAAAAGCAACTACATTGGATTGGAAAGGAATATGACATAAAGCGATGGGTAGGGTATGTAGCTTTTTCGGAGTATTTGCATCAAATGACTTCGGCAGGATGGCTTGATGAACAAGAACAATTGGATTTCTCATGTAAATGTTTGTCCTACATTAAAAAGTTACCCCGGACACTATTGAGCGATAGTATGAAAGTATATGTTGAAGAATATATCAATAATGGTAGCGGCCAAAATTTGCCGAGAAAATTCAAGCCCAACTACTGGCTCGAGCATTTTGATATGGATTATCATATCGAAAGGAAACAAAAGTATAGTGATAACAGAAAAATCTATTGGAAAGTAGTTGAGGGCAAGCATATAAAGCGGACTGCAGATAAATCGGGAGACAGTCAGGCTTCCACCTGACTGCCGTACTCAAAATCCCGCACTTTCCATTATATATTTCTCTACCGCCAATTTGGGTATCTTCCAGATGCGTCCGCAACGGAATCCTTTAAGCTTGCCATCCTTTAGTAATCCGTATATGGTGTTATGCCCGATTCGCAGAATCTCGCATACCTCATCTACCGTTAACAAATCATCAAAATCATTCAGCATTTTATTGTTCCTCCTTTATCCTCCGTTGTTGTAATGTTGGGAAATTGGTTTATCTTTATGTTATATTAATAAAAAATAAAATCGTGGGAGCCAAACCGTAGTTTAGCTCCCATTTTGTCATTTCTTTTTTGTATGTAACGGATTCTTAACGCCACGGCTTACAAGGTAGACCGAGGCACCGAGAATTGCACCCTCTGCAAAGAACGCCAACTGCGTTCCGACTACTGCAAATATAATGGGCATTTTCCTTCCTCCTTTTTTAACCGCAACATCTGCAGCTTTTTCTTCTTCCAAGTCGTGCGAACTCTGACACGCAGAGTATTGCCAACGAAGCTACGAATCCAATAAATCTCCAAAGCATAATTTTTCCTCCCAATATTTTATGTATTAATATGACCGATACACTTGACCTTGCGGTAGAATGTAGACGGTTTCATATCTAAATGCTTCATCGCCTCCACGGCGGTGATTTTTCCTTGTTTCCAAAGTGAAATGACCGATGCGAAGTTATCCCGCTCGATTGGCTTTCGTCCCTTGTATATGCCGTTTTCCTTTGCGATAGCGATACCCTCCT
>SVSX01000040.1 GCA_015064085.1 Oscillospiraceae bacterium
TCGTATATTTCAAAAAACACTATTGTCCTCACTGCGGACAAAAATTGATCCGCAAGAAAATATCACAGATCATACATTCCGATTCCGAAGAAGCAAAAGATTATGATTTTGAAGTTGCTGATATAACTGTAAAAGGTAATATGAAATTTACTCATATAGAATTCTTCTGTTCTGTATGTCAAAAGCAATTTTCAGTGAAAGAAACCAAAGAAAACGATTTTTTGATTGAACGATGAAAATAAATATTCCCCGACAGACCATTAAAAATCTGTCGGGGATAATTTGATCAATTACTTCTTGCTTACGGGGTCGATGACCTCAAAGGCAAAGAAGCGCTGGGAATCTTTGATTATCTTCTCAACACGGCTCGGGAGAACGTAGAAGCCTCCGTTCCCGTTGATGGTTATATAAGCCTTTCTGTTTGTCAGCTTGTAGAAGCTATATACCGTCTCGTTGCCGTCGGTGGTCTTGATAGTCATAGTGAGAAGCCATTTGGAGGGATCGGAGATCAGAGCTGCTTCCTCTTCCGCGGTCATCTCGTAGGAATCCTCGACCGAGGACGCCGATATGGTTTCCCAATATCTTCTGAAGAGGGTGGTTGCGTATCTGATATAGGTGGTGGTCTCGCCGTTAGCCTCGGTCACAATTACCTCATCGGCTTTGACCTCCACGCGCCGTCCGTCGTTGCAACGGATCTGACCTTCGTTGGCTCTTACCTGAACTCCAAGCTTGTTGTAAGCGTAGTAGGATGAGTCGATCCTCAGCTCAGTGCCTGCCGCGTTTACCGCCTTGATCGCCTTCTCGGTTATCGTCCAAACATTGCCCGAAAGGTCGGTGACTACAAGGTTGGAGAAGGTTCTGACGTGGTTTCCGTTTGAGTCGCTTCCTTCAACCTCAAGGAGGGTAGAGAGTACGCCCTGAGACATATCTGTTTTTGAGTTGTCAAGCTTGAAGATCGAGGAATATCCGGGAGCTTCGATCTTGAGGGTGTCGGCAAAAGCGATGTTGAGCTGAACGTACTCGCGGCTGGTCCAATCGGCGGGAGTCCACTTGAGGAACTCGAGCTCGTGAGCCGCTATCTCAACTATCATATCGTAGGTGTAAAGGAATTTGTTTTCGCCGTTCGTAACGTCGTATATGAGGGTGTAGGCATAGTAGTTGCCGTCCTCGTTGGGCTCACTGATAAATATCAGGTGGTTGAGTATCTTGCCCGAGCCCGAGCCGTCGTCATTGGGGATCTCATATTTGAAGGTCACCGTGTATTTCGATCTGAAATCCATCGAGTCTTTTCCGTCCTCATCCTGAGTGGGAATGGCGAGCTTACAGTCTATAAGATCCTGACGCGAGGGAACGAGCTTTTTGACTCCGACGAACTCCATCTGGTAGAAGGTCTCAAGCACATTGTAAATATTGTCTACATCGGGCATATAGCCGTCAAGATTATCCGAGGTGAAGATGAAGGGCGCGGTCACGTTTACAGTGTTTTCTCTCTCCGCGAGATCGATAAATGAGAAGCCGACCGTCTTATCGACGGTGTCGCCGTTTCTGACCGATACAGAGAAATCCTGAACGTCAAAATAGGTGGTTATTGTTGAGGGATATGCTACCATAGGTGTAACGAAATCCTCAACGGGGCGGAGAAGAGAGTCTCCGAACTCGGCGGAAATGATATATACCGCGTCGCGCTTGGTCTCAGTGCCGTTTTCAATCTTTACGTACTGAACGTAATAGCCCTCTCCCGTAACCGTCAGGTCGCCTACAAGCACCTTGTGCTTGTTTCCGTTCATATCGGTGAGGATATAATAAGCGGGGGTATATTCATAGGGGTTGCCCTCCTCGTCGATACGCTGCTCGGGAACGAGTCCGTATTCCGAGAACTCACCGTTCGCGTCCTTGATAGGAGAGTCTATCTTCATTGATGTGATGGTGTATCCCGCCGTAACGTGGAGCTCGGTGAAGAGATCGACGTCAAACTCGGCGTAAGGAGCGCCTTTTATAGAGAAATCCGAGGTGTTATCGGGAAGTCCCGTCAATGTGTTGAATCTGTAGAAGGTGAAAGATCCCTCGCTGTTGTGTACCTCAAGGGAGCTGATGTCCTTTTTTTCGTGGTGCTCGAACATCATTACCTTGTTACCCTTTGCAGCCTCTGTGTCCTCGGTATCGACTACCGCCTTGATAGAAGCCGCGCCGGTTTCGGTGTCTACCTTTACGAGTGTACCGATATCTGTTACGAAGCAGCCGTAAGCCGCGTCGACGGGAAGCTTATTGCCGTCGGTGTCGTAGAGCGCGTAGCTGCCGCTCTTATATTTGACAAGATATTTGGTTTCGTCAATGTCGTAGAATGGTTCTATCTTGACGATATAGTTAACGAAAACGGTACAGGCGATAAGCAAGGCAACGAGAAGCACGGATGACACGAGCGCGATCTTTCTCCGTCTTAACAATTTGCTTTTTTTCTTATCGATCATTTATTTTTTCTCCTAATCAGAACGATTGCGCCCGAGATCACCGCAACCACAGCGGGAACGACCGTAAGAACAACGGTGTACTGAGTGGACTGAGCGGTGGTTATAGTGTCGATGGTATAATCGGCAAAGGGCTTGGGATCAAGTCCGACGGGAACGGGCTCACGGCCGACAGCGCGGAGGACCGAAAGAAGCAGGTCGGTGTTTCCGTAGGACGAGGAATTCAGAAGAGTGCTTGTGGCAAACTCAACCGAGCCGAAGGCAACTACGTAGGAAGCCTCGCTTATGGTGGTGTAGTTATCCTCCTGAGTTGTTCTTTCCTCAAGTGAGATCGTCATAAGCTTAAAGGGGTTAGCCTCGGTCGCCTTTTCGACTACAGAGCCTGCGGCGTGCGCAACGGCGTTTTCACTTGAAAGGAATCCGTCGTAGATCGAACGGGATACCATATTCGAGAAATATTTTCCGTAATCATACTGTATTGAGCCGTCCTCGTTTGAGAAATGCTCGGGCTGATAGGTCTCGGCATAGGAGATCGACATAGCTCTGGGGAATACTACCTTTTTGGGAACTTCAACGTTCCTCATATCGGCGGTGATAGATCCTCCGACGCCGTAGTCGGCGTATTCGGAAACGATGGTAAATCCGTCGGTGGTGAGAGCCTGGGAGGAATCCTTGATCATATAGGGATAGCTTGCTCCCGCGGTGTCGGTGTATCTGTCGAATACGATTCCCCACTCCTCAAGGTAGTTCTCGTAGTTATTGAGTCTCGGAGAGTCGGGAGACATAAAGGTAATGAGAGAGTTAGTTCCGTCAAGAAAATCGTCGAGCTTTTCTGTCTCATCAATATTTGAAACTCCGTCGTGGACAAGGAAATCGGAATTGGGGTTATAGACCACGAGGAGTCTGCAATCCTCGGGGATCTCCTCGGTTGCGAGGTCGAGATTTTCGACCTTGTAGCCCGCGTCAACAAGGGTATTGTAGAGCGAGTCGTCAACGAAGGTCTCGCCGTGATTTGTGGTTATGCAGGCGATGGGGGACTCGGCTCTTGTAACCGTGAGAACGGCGGAGGTGAACTTTTTCTCGCCGTTGTACGCCCATACCTCACCCTCCTCGTTGGTGGTGAAGAAGGCGTTCTGGGTATAGACTCTGAACTCTGTTCCGAACTCAACGATAACGTTGGTGGGCATGATGGTAGAGCCTGAGGTGATAAGATATTTTGAGACTGCCGAGGGGTTTCTGTATACGTTTACGCTCTTGATCTGAATATACTCGGGAAATTCAGCCTGAAGCTCGATAGCTGTGTTGTAAACGTATCTCTGCGCGGTATCGTCCTGAAGAGTGTCGATATCGTTACAGAAGATGATATTGAGCATAGCGTTCTCGTCGCGGTAGTCGGCGTCGCCCTGCGTGAGACCGTTTGCCGCGTTATAATCCTTGTTTTCGCTTCTCACCTTGTCGATCATCTCGATGGGAGAGACCGAATCGAAGTTGGGATCTCCGTCACGGATAAGCGAAACACACTCGTCGCTAATGGAGTAGAGCAGGTCGGGAGTCATATCGATCTGCCAGAGGAATTTTTGCGAAAGGGCTGAAACGATGACGTTAAGCAGGATCACAACGGCAACGGTAAGTGCCGTGAGAGCCGCGGTAACACCGCCGTAACGAAGCTTTCGGCTGTTTACAGAGGTTTTTTTCATAATTGCCTTCCTTTCTGTATCAGCCCCAACGGCGCTTGTCGTAAACACGCACCGTCAAAAGCAGAAATACGCCGGTTATTGAGAGGTAATAGAATACCGAGCCCAAGTCTATATAGCCGTAAGAGAAGGAGGAGAATCTGCTGAGTACGCAGAACCAATCGATGACGACTCTTATCGCGTAGGTGTCGATATAGTTGTTGAGCACGTTCAGAAGCAGCATAACGACGATTATCGAGATAGAGATAACAGCCGCTGCAAGCTGGTTTTCGGTAAGAGAGGAAACGAACATTCCGATAGCGATGAAGGCAAAGCCCACGAGCACGATACCGATCGTGCAGCCAACGATAGTCGCCGTAGAAGGACCGATGTGGACCACACTGTACTCAAGGGAGGCTCTCTCATCACTTGCGATGCTGTAAAGAGGGAAGAAGTTTATGCAGGATATCAGCACCGAGCTTACAAAGATCGTAGCCGCGGCGAAGAATTTTCCAAGCACCATACCCCATATAGTCACGGGAGCGGTGAGCAGAAGCTGCTCGGTACGGAGCTTTTTCTCCTCGGCGAAGAGCTTCATCGTGAGTAGGGGAATAAGTATAATAAAAGTGAAGAGCATAAATGTGAAATAGGTGGACGTGTCATAGCTTGAAGAGCCCAGCGTGGTATAGCAGAGCAGAAGAGCGGCTATCGCAAGAAAGACACCCATATAGACGTAGCCTATTGCGTTGATAAAGTAAGAACGAAGTTCTTTTTTATAAATAGCGAACATTTTATTTTTGCCTTAAGGCAAATCTCCTTTCATAAATTCTCCGAGAGATCATTTCTTGTCGTCATCAAAGAGATCGGAAAGCTCTGCTTCCTTTTTCTCATTTTTAGCGACCATATTTTTCGCGACCTCTGTCTCGATGCTTGATCTTTGGTTGCGCGATCTCTGAGCCTTGCGCTCGTAACGGTTCTTGGGCGCGCTCTGATCGACAATGGTGATGAAGATATCCTCAAGGCTCATACCGAGGGCTTCCATTCCGATAAGCGGCCAATTTTTCTCCGCGAGAGTATAGAAAAGGGATTTTCTTACGTCGATACCTACCTCGCTCTCGATCATATAGGTGTAAGCCTCGCCGTCGCGCTGAGCTAAGAGCTCGGCATAAACTATACCCGGCTTTGCCTTGAGCATAGCCAGAACCTCCTTTTGAGGACCGCATATCTTAAGATTGAAGCGGCGGTTGTTCTCAACGGCGCGGGTGATGTTTTCTGTCTTTTCGTCGGCAACGATCTTACCCTTGTTGATAATAACTATTCTGTCGCAGACCGCCTGCACCTCCTGCAGTATGTGTGTGGAGAGGATAACGGTGTGGTCGCGTCCAAGGGTTCTTATAAGGTTTCTGACCTCGATTATCTGCTTGGGGTCGAGACCGACCGTCGGCTCGTCGAATATAATGACCTCAGGGCTTCCTATGAGCGCCTGAGCGATACCGACTCTCTGTCTGTATCCCTTTGAGAGATGCTTGATGACACGCTTGTAGACGTCGGTGATCTTTACCACATCGCAGATCTCAGCCAGATGCTTGTCTCTGTTAAGCTTACAGTTTTTGAGGTTGTAATTGAATATGAGGTACTCCTCCACCGTCATATCCAGATAGAGAGGCGGCTGCTCGGGGAGATATCCGATATGCTTTTTCGCCTCAAGGGGATTTTCAAGAACGTCAAGACCCGCGATAGAGACCGAGCCCGACGTCGCCGAGAGATATCCCGTAAGGATATTCATCGTTGTACTTTTTCCCGCTCCGTTAGGACCGAGGAGACCAACGATCTCACCCTTTTCGACTTCAAAGCTCACGTCGTCTACGGCGCAGTTCGATCCGTAATTCTTGACAAGATGATCGATTTTTATCATAATGGGGAAATCCTTTCTTTTAATATCGATAGGTCCGAGGTATATTCGGACAAAATTACACATAATACATTATAGCACACATATATAAACAAATTATGAACGCTTGGCTTTTTTGATTGATTTTCCTGTATTTTTTCTGTGTTTTTTGGGTGACGGTCACAAAGCAAAGGGAGAATTGAAGAAATATTCAAAGATTGTCGAGCTGTTATGGTAAATGTTTTGTCAAATTCACTTGACAGCGCGATGTATGTGTGATATAATAATATGAACAAAAAGCTTTTGGAGTTATTATGAAAAGTATTGAAAATGCTATAAATTACTTTCTCAGTGGCGGAGAGATCCTTGCCGTCGAGGAGATAAGCGCGGGAAATATTAACTCGACATATAAGGTCGTGTATTCTGCCGATGGCAAAAAAAGCGCCTACGTTTTTCAGAGGATCAATACCTACGTCTTTAAGAATCCCGAGCAGCTTATGGATAACGTGGTGAGAGTCATCACGCATATCGACGGTAAGCTGGATAAGAATGATCCCGATTATGACAGGAGGCTGCTCAGATTTATAAGATCTCCCGAGGGGGGATATCTTTACAGTGATAATGAGGGCGGCTCTTGGAGAGCCTATGTTTTCGTTGACGGTGTTACCGCACACAACTTTATCAGCGACCCAAAGATGTTTTACGAGGCGGGCAGGGGCTTTGGAGAGTTCCAGAGGCAGCTTTTTGATTTTCCTGCCGACGAGCTTTACGAAACTATACCGAATTTCCACAACACAAAGAGCAGATACGGTGATTTTCTTGCCGCCGTCAAGGAGGATAAGGCGGGAAGGGCAGAGAGTGTGAAGGCTGAGATCGATTTTCTTGTTGAACGCAAGGATATGATGAGCGCCATCGTTGATATGCTTGAGTCGGGAGAGCTTCCCGTAAGAGTTACGCATAACGATACCAAGCTCAATAACGTGCTGCTTGACGACAAGAGCGGCAAGGCGATCTGCGTTATCGACCTTGATACCGTAATGCCCGGTTCTTCGCTTTACGATTACGGAGACGCTATCCGCTACGGCGCAAACACCGCTGCCGAGGACGAGGCGGATCTTTCCAAGATAAAGGTGGATATGGAGCTTTTCAAGCTCTTCACAAAGGGCTTTGTGGAGGAGACCTCAAGCTCCCTTGAGAAGAACGAGATACGTCATTTCCCCTTGGGCGCGAAGGTTATGACCTGTGAGCTTGTGATGCGCTTCCTCACCGATTATCTTAACGGAGACGTATATTTCAAGATCGCCGATCCCGAGCACAATCTCAGACGTACACGCGCTCAGATGAAGCTCCTTTGCGAGATCGAGGCAAATTACGACGAAATGATGAGCTTTGTTGAGTCGATGCTCTAAGGCTCCAAAAAAAATAAAAAATACGGGTCAGTCTCAAATTAAGCTCGAGACTGACCCGTTTTCCTTTTGTTTATATCAGCTTAGGAGTGCGCGGTCGTTTGCGAATTCCTCACCGCTGGAGCGTGAGAATTTTTCAAGGAGCGCCTCGACTGTAAGCGCCTTCTTTTCCTCTCCGCTTACGTCAAATATTATCCTTCCCTCGTGCATCATAATGAGTCGGTTTCCGTGGGCAATGGCGTCCTTCATATTGTGGGTGACCATCATTGCCGTAAGATTTTTCTCCGCGATTATGCTGTCTGTAATGTCAAGGACCTTCTTTGCGGTCTTGGGGTCAAGGGCGGCTGTGTGCTCGTCAAGGAGCAGAAGCTTCGGATCTTTGAGCGTCGCCATAAGAAGGGTGAGCGCTTGGCGCTGACCGCCTGAGAGAAGACCGACCTTTGCGGTCATTCTGTCCTCAAGACCGAGCTCGAGGGTGGCGAGAAGCTCTCTGAAATAGTTCTTTTCCTTTGAGGATATGTGCCATTTTAGCGTCCTGTGATCGCCGCGCCGTGCGGCAATAGCGAGATTTTCCTGAATTTCCATAGTCGCGGCAGTGCCCAGCATCGGGTCTTGAAAGACTCGTCCGAGGTATTTCGCGCGCTTATGCTCGGAAAGAGAAGCAACGCTTTTGCCGTCTATCTTGATATTTCCGCTGTCTATATGCCAAAGCCCCGCGACGGCGTTGAGAAGAGTAGACTTACCCGCTCCGTTACCGCCGATTATGGTAACGAAATCTCCTTCTTTGAGGTGAAGATCCACGCCCTGAAGGGCTTTTTTTGCGTTTACAGTACCGGGGTTAAAGGTCTTTTTAACATCAATAAGCTCTAACATTGCGTTTTACCTCCCTTTAGCTTTCTTTTTCTCTGCCTTCTGACTGTCGTGAAGCTCCTTCTTCTCGGCGTGAGCGGCATTTGAGAAATATCTTTTTTTCCAATAGGGCATCGCGAGGAATATAGCCACGAGTATAGCGGCGATCATCTTCAAGAGGTCGGAATCGAGACCCATAAAGATTACCGTGTTATAAACGATGTAATAGATGATACCTCCGATGCAGACGACTATCAGCTTCAGGGCGAAGTTGTTTCTGCAGAGCCAACCGAAAAGCGCCTCGCCGATTATGACGGCGGCAAGACCCGTAACGATAGCGCCCTGACCCATAGTTATGCTGGCGTTTCCGTTGTACTGAGAGACAAGACCGCCCGCAAGAGCAACGATACCGTTGGAGATAACGAGACCGATGATCTTTGTAAAGCTTGTGTTTATTCCCTGAGCGCGGCTCATATTGAGGTTCGCTCCCGTTGCTCGGAGGGAAGCTCCGAATTCAGTTCCGAAGAACCAATAGAGGATGATTATAAGCACAAGGGCAACTACTTCAAGAATTATTATTGAGCGGTCGAGATTGAGTCTTGAAATGAGAAGATTGTATTTTGTGGCAGGGAGCGCCTGATTTGCGCCGCCCATTATCTTCAGGTTGACAGACCAGAGGATAAGCTGAGTCAGAATACCCGAGAGTATCGCGGGAATTCCCATAAAGGTGTGAAAGATACCCGTAAGAAGACCTGCCAACATTCCCGCAATAATCGAGACGATAAGGGCGAGCCACACTGGCTGACCTGAGACCACGAGGACGGCGCAGACCGCGCCACCCGTACAGATCGTACCGTCTACGGTAAGGTCGGCGATGTCGAGTATCTTATAGGTGATGTACACGCCTATAGCCATAATGCCCCATATTATACCTTGAGCGACGGCGGCAGGCAGTGATTCAAAATAGTTGAGCATAAAAAGATCCTTTCCTTTAAAGTGACAAAAGTGTCAGCGCGAGGCCGACACTTTTATCATTATCTTACTTCTGGATAGCGGTGTATCCGTCAGATTCGAGCTTGGCAGTGTCAATGCCGACAGCTTCGCAGATTTCCTTGTTGTAAAGCTTTGTGAGCTTTTCCTCGGGGGTGTATTCGATAGGCATAGTTGCTATGTCAGCCTCGCCCTTGAGTATCTTGGCAGCCATCTCACCCGTCTTGTAGCCGAGGTCATAGTAGTCTATCGAGAGGGTAGCGATTCCGCAGCCCGAGCAGATTCCGCTCTCGCCCGCGATTATGGGAGTTTTTTTAGCCGAGACCGCGCCCCAAATAGCCTCTGCGTTGTCGGCAGCGGTGTTGTCGGTGGGAATGTAGATAGCGTCGCATTCTGTAGCGGCGTTCTGAGCGATGAGCTGAACGTCGTTAGCGTCGGAGAACTTGAAATCCTTGCAGGTAATGCTCTTGCCCTCGAGGTATTCCTTAACGACCTTTACCTGATATGCCGAGTTGGGCTCGGAGGAGCAGTAAAGAAGACCAACGGTCTTAGCTGTGGGAACGAGGTCGAGTATCATCTGAGCCTGCTTGTCGAGAGGAGCGAGGTCGGAAGTACCCGAGATGTTACCGCCGACAGTGCCCGAGAAATTATCTATTCCGAGGGCAACGCCGTATTCGGTGATGGAAGTTCCGAGTATCGGGATTTCGGTTGTCGCGTTCTGAGCCGCCTGAAGAGCGCCTGTAGCGTTCGCCATAATGAGGTCGACCTTCTTTGTTACGAAGGTGCTTACGATGGTGGAGCAGGTATCGCTTGAGCCTGCGGCGTTCTGCTCATCGAAAGCAACGTCTTCGCCAAGAGCGGCTGTGAGGGCATCCTTAAATCCCTTTGTTGCGGAATCGAGCGCGGGGTGCTGTACCAGCTGACAGATTCCGACCGTATATTTTGCTTTCTGATTGCAGGATGTGAATAGGGGAAGACATACGAGAAGAGCTATCAATAAGATGGATAAAATTTTTCTTGCTTTCATTTTTTTGTATCTCCTGTGGATTTATTATTTGAACGGGAAGCTCCCGTAAAAATCAAAATAAAAAGCTCTGCGCCACAAGCGTTTTTCACGCTTGGGCGCAGAGACAGATAAACCGTGGTACCACTCTGCTTCGCCGTATTCTTTCGGATGCGGCCTTTGTGGGCATATGTCCTTCGATATGACGGTCGAAACCCGTCGCAGCCTACAGTCATAAGAGTTCGGTGCGCGACTCCCGAAACGTATTCAGATCCCATCCGTCACTGTCTCGCATCGACCGACAGCTCTCTTTAGGCTTCATTGGATCTTACTTGCTTTCGTTCATTGTCTTTAAAACTTTGTATTAATGCGTTAGCATTTTACCACGATAAAGTGGTGCTGTCAATAGCCTTTTTAAAATTTTGGCGATTTAGACAAATCGTTCTGTGATTTTTTGTGGATTTTCACCTTTTGGACAAAGGTGTGAGAGTGGACATTCGCCGCATTTCGGGGATCTTGCCGAGCAAAAATCTCTTCCGAACTGCACGATCCTATGGCAGAAGTCCGATTGCTCCTCGGCGGGGAGAAGCTCCGACATTATCCGCTCTGTCTTAAGGGGATCTTTTTGCTCCTCGGGGTAGAAACCAAGCCTTCCGCAGATCCTTATACAGTGAGTATCCGCTACGATACCGCCCTTGCCGTAGATATCGCCGAGAATGAGGTTGGCGATCTTGCGACCGACTCCAGACAGCGAGAGCAGCTCATCCATAGTGTCGGGAACTCTGCCCCCAAAGTCGTCCCGTATCGAAATACAAGCCTCTTTTATACTTGCCGCCTTGGTTCTGAAAAGACCGCAAGGGCGCACGATCTCCTCTATCTCGGAAAGCTCTCCCTCAGCCATAGCCTCGAGGGTGGGAAAGCGCTCAAAGAGAGTCCTTGAGACGATATTCACCCTCGCGTCGGTGCACTGAGCCGAAAGCCTTGCCATAACGAGAAGCCGCCAGGGCTCTCCCTCATACTCGAGGGCGCAGACCGACTCGGGATATATCTTTTTGAGCTCCTCGCATACGCCCGAGGCAAGCTCCTTTTTCTTTTTCTTTTTCTTTGTCATATGGTCTCCCGCAGGGATTTATCGGCTTTGAAATACGTTCCCACGTGACCGCCGTCAAGAAGAATATAAAGTATCTCGGGGTCTTGTCCGTTGACGATAAACATTGAGATGCCGCAATCGGTAACTATCTTTGCCGCCTGAAGCTTCGCGATCATACCGCCTGTGCCGCGAGACGTACCCGCGCCGCCCGCCATCTCGAAGAGAGCGTCATCCAGCTTTTCCACCTTTGTGATAAGCTGAGCGTCGGGATTTTTTCTGGGGTCGGAGTCGTAAAGCCCGTCGATGTCCGACATATTTATAAGAAGGTCGGCGTGGCATACCTTTGCGATATAAGCCGAGAGGATATCGTTGCCGCCGAACTTTGTGAGCTCGTCGGTGGAGATAGCGTCGTTTTCGTTTACTATCGGTATGCAGTGCATAGCGAGAAGACGGTTGAATGTGTTTTCAGCCGCGCTTCTTCTTACGGGGTTGTCAAGGACGTCCTTGGTCATAAGTATCTGGGCTACCGTGTGACCGTAGTCCGAGAAGAACTTGTCGTAAAGCTTCATAAGCTCACTCTGTCCCACCGAGGACATAGCCTGTTTTTCCTCGGGGGTTGAGGGGATCTGACCGAAGCCGAGCTTCGCCACTCCCGCGCTGACCGCGCCCGAGGATACGAGCACCACCTCGATGCCCGAGTTTTTCATATCGGAAATTACCTTCACGAGAGACTGTATCCTTCTCAGATTAAGGTGTCCCGTTGCGTGTGTGAGGGTCGATGTGCCAACTTTTACCACAATTCTGTGGCAATCTCTTAAATAAGCCATAATTTTTTAAATCTTTCTATTAAAATTTTGGAAAAACCCTTTAAAAATTTCGGAAAATGTATTATAATAGAGGGTGATAAGATATTATACAATATTTTTTTTATAATTTCAAGTGGAAAAACAAAAATTGGAGGGATCTCTGATGAAACAAAAATACACAATCACGGTTGCCGACATCGAAATGAACGTTGTCAGCGACGAATCTGCCGAGGCTGTTGAGGCTCTTGTAGGAATAGTTGACAGAAAGATGAGAGAGATCAGCCTTATGAGCAAGCGCTGCTCAAAGAGCGAGGCGGCACTTCTTTGCGCTCTTGACTACTGCTCTGACAGAATAAAGGCACAGAGAAGACTCAAGGCGCTTGAGTCCAAGCTCGCAATGACCGAGGCGGCAGTGGACGAGCTCGAGGCAGAGAACGAGCAGCTCCGCAGAGAGCTTGAGCTTCTTCGCGGTAAAGACTGATGTCGCAAAAAAACAGCATAGCCTTCACAGAAGCGGCAATGAGTCCGTCTGCTTTGGCGCGCAAGCCCGAGTTGCTTTGCCCCGCAGGCTCGGTTGCCGCTTTTGATGCTGCTATAGAGGGAGGCGCGGATGCCATATACCTTGGCGGTGTGGCGTTCAACGCCAGGATAAACGCTAAGAATTTTACCGAGAACGAGATGCGGAGCGCCATTGAACGCGCTCACAGCTACGGAGTCAAGGTGTATATAGCGGCAAACACGCTTATATATGACAGAGAGCTTGAGGAATATCTGAAGGCGGCAAGGAGCGCATACCTTGCGGGGGCAGATGCCCTTATCGTTGCCGATCTCGGCGCGGCGGCGCATCTTCGCCGCTATCTCCCCGAGCTTGAGCTCCACGGAAGTACCCAGCTTTCGGGACATAACGTCGACGCCGCCAAAAGGCTGTCCGAGCTCGGGTTTTCGCGAATGGTACTTGCCAGAGAGATGAGCGCCGAGGATATACGAGGATTTTGCTGTGAGTCGCCTATCGAGGCTG
Organism: Oscillospiraceae bacterium; assembly: GCA_015064085.1. Lineage (GTDB taxonomy): Bacteria > Bacillota > Clostridia > Oscillospirales > CAG-272 > HGM12713. The sequence goes on from SVSX01000040.1 coordinate 13,192, forward strand.
AGGTCTTTGTTCACGGGGCGCTTTGCGTCTGCCATTCGGGGCAGTGTCTCTTTTCTTCACTTGTGGGCGGAAGAAGCGGCAACAGAGGCGAGTGCGCTCAACCCTGCCGACTTCCATACAGAGCCTCGGGCAGAAAAGAGGATTATCCCCTCTCTCTCAAGGACCTTTGCCTTGCGAGATATATTCCCGAGCTATGCGAGATGGGAGTCTCCTCCTTCAAGATCGAGGGCAGAATGAAATCCCCCGAATACGTCCGAGACGTGACCGCCATCTGGCGTCGGCTTATCGACGAGGGAAGGGGCGCTGACGACGAGGAGATAGAGGAGCTTGCAAGGATCTTCTCACGCGGAGGATTTACCGACGGATATTACAAAAAGAAGATAGATCACTCTATGCTCGGTGTCCGCTCCGAGGATAATAAAAAAGACTCCCGTGAGCTTGTTCCCTTTGAGAGGATAAGCCGAAGGATACCGATCTCCTTTAAGATCGCCATCAAAAAGGACACTCCCGTGTCGCTGACCGTGAAGCCCTTTGGGGTGACGGTCTGTTCCGATCCGCCCGAGAGCGCCATTAACTCGCCCACCGACAAGGAGACCGTCCTTCGCGCCCTTCAGCGCCTTGGCGGTACTGCGTACGAGCTCGAGTCGCTCGAGGCTGACATAGATGATAAGCTTATGGTCCCCGTCTCAAAGCTCAATGCCCTTCGCCGCGCGGCGATATCGGCTATAAGCGAGAGCGAGGAGAGGTCAGCGCCCGAGATCTGTTTTTCACATATACTTCCCAAGGGCAAAAGGATAGTGAGGAGGTCGGCTGTATTTTACCGTGCCGACGCCATTACCGAGGAGGCAAAGGACTTTTTTGACCTTATCTACCTTCCCCTTGACCGTTATAACGGCGAATGTCGAGGCGTGATGCTTCCCCCCGTGATCTTTGACAGCGAGAGGAAAAGGCTCGAGCCGCTTCTCGAAAGAGCAAAGACTCTTGGCGCTGAGGATATTCTTGTGGGGAATATAGGACATCTTGACCTTGCAAAAAAATATGGCTTAAGAGTTCACGGAGATATGAGGCTCAATGCCGCGAACCGAGGGGCGGTGGCAGAGCTTGAACGCCTTGGATTTGAGGACGTGATACTCTCTCCCGAGCTTACCCCTGCAAGAATAAGGGATATCGGCGGCAGAAGCTTCGCTACTGTTTACGGAAGAGTGCCGCTTATGGTCACTGAGAAGTGTGTTGGACGTGAGCTTGGAGACTGCAATAGCTGCAAAGCGGGAAGAACTCGACTTACGGACAGAAAAAACGTCAGCTTTCCCGTGCTCCGCGAGTGGGAACACAGAAGCCTGATAGTCAATTCCGTACCGATATTTATGGCGGATAAGCAGAGCGATCTCAGCCGCGCGGGTATCACGATGCGCCATTTTATCTTTACCACCGAGACTCGCTCAGAGGTCAACGAGGTGATAACTTGCTATAAAAAAGGACTGCCGTATAAAAAGCAGTTTACAAGAATATAAAGGACGCTGAAGACGCGAGGGATGCGGGGGAGGCGATTTGAGGGAACTTTTTGCAAAAAGTTCCCTCAAGCTCCTTCAAAAAACTTCAAGCAGTTTTTAGTTGAAGACGGATTGCGAGCGTAAATCGTTTCTTTTTTTCTGAGGTAAACACTTGTCGGACACTTTCGTACCGACAAGTGTTATTTTTGTTTATGTACGCAAAAAACGCTATATATTTATCGGACAAAGTTCACTGTCGGGATCTTTATCTCCTCAAGCTTTTGGCATGCGTTAATAACTCGCTCTCCGAGATATTCCGAGGCGCGGTGACAGTCAAAGCCGACACTCAGCCTGAGACCCGAGCGGCGGACAAGCTCCTGCTGCTCCTCGCTCGCGAAAAAGTCCTTGACGTATTGATGCTCGATATATCTGTGAGTAGCGTCGTAGTTTACGTTCATCTCCCAGAATATTCCCGCATCTGCCATACGGCAAAGGTAGTCGTAGGGGTCGTCGCCCCTCTTTTGGATGAATTTGAAAAGGTCGGTATGCGCCACGCCCGCGGGACAGCCGAGGCTCTTGGCATATCCGATAAGATCGCCGCCCGTTACCGAGTTTTCGAAGAGATCGACGTTTTCTATAAGACAGTAATCAAAAAAAGATATGTCGGTCTGCCTCGGTAGCGCCACGCGGCTTCTCAGAAGTGAGGTGCAGACCTCAACTCCGCAGAGCAGACGAATGCTGTCCTTATATTTTTCCCTCAGAAGTGATATATGATCGTAATATCTTATAAGAGTTTTTTCATAATCCTCCTCGGGGATCTCGCTGTCACACTTGAAGATCGATCTTCTGCCGTAGCAGATACCGTAGTTGTGGTCGCAGATTCCGTAGACCTCGATCCCCGCGGCAATTGCCGTCTCGACCATAACCGAGGGATCATCGTTTCCGCAGAAGGAATAGTAGCTGTGAGAGTGGATATCCTGTATCATTTTTTATCTCCTTATCTTGCTGACATTATTTTAACATAAAAATATTTTTTTATCAAGAGAAAGTAAAAATATTGCATATAAAAAGCGGAAAGATATATTGACTTAGCATATCTTTTGTGATAAAATGCCCTTGAAATAAGTATCAGGAGATCAGAAAATGAAGAAAAGAATTTTTGTATGCGCCCTTGCGCAGGAATCAAACAGCTTTAATCCTATACCGATGGGAATGGACAGCTTTCACCCTCACAGCACGGCGGTGAGTGGCTATGAGAATGCGATCGGAGCGAGAGCGGTCCTTGAGTCCGAGGACGTGGAGGCTATTTACGGTATTACTATGCGCTCGAACAGCGGAGCGCCCCTTGCCCGTGAGGTAGTGGACTATTTCTTTGAGGATACTCTCGGCGGGATAAAAAAAGCGGGAAGGCTTGACGGCGTACTTTTGCTCCTTCACGGAGCTACTATGTCGGAGGACTCGGACGACGTTTGCGGAGACCTCTGTGAGCTTGTAAGAAAGACGGTAGGCGAGGAGACAGTGATCTCGGCGGCTTTTGATCTTCACGCTAACATTACCGAAAAAGTGGCAAAAAATCTCGATTATATATGCGGATATTGGGAATATCCCCATATAGATCAGAAAAAGACGGGTGAAAGAGCGGCAAGGATGCTCTGCGACCATCTCTTTGGCAAAAAGAGAAGGACCGCTCGCGCGGCGATTCCTATGATAGCTCCCGCTCACGCGTATACAACAACGGTAGGCGCGCTGAAGGCGCTGAACGAAAGAGCACAGGCAATGATCGGGGAGGGAAGGATCGCGGACTACACCGTATTTCAGGTACAGCCCTGGCTTGACAATCCCCTTGCCGAGTCGGCTGTGGTCGTTATTGCCGACGATGAGCGCACCGCTATTGAGGCTGCGAACGAGCTTGCCCTTGAGAATTTCAACAACAGAAAAGAGCTTCAGGGAAAGCCTCTCTTCAGCGTTGAAGAGGTCATAGAGAAGGCGCTTGCGAATAAGAGCGGAAAGCCGATAATTCTTGTTGATTCGGCAGACTCTGTGGGCGCGGGTTCGACGGGAGACAGTGCCGCTGTTCTTGAGGCGCTTCTGCCCTATGCCGACAGACTCAGAGCCGCTACTATGGTCCGTGATGCCTTCGCCGTTGGAAAAGCCTTCGAGGTAGGAGTAGGGAACAGTGCCGAATTTACCCTTGGAGCGACCATATCGAAAAAGCTCTCGCGCCCCGTCAGCTTCACCGCGAAGGTAAGGAGTCTTCACACAGGTGATTTTTATATACGCGGACCTATAGCGGCGGGTGATAAGTCATCGACGGGCAAAACGGCAGTCCTTGAGATCGGGAAGCTTCTCGTGCGTGTTTCCGAGTACGTGGGGGCAGTATTTGACACAAACTATTATAATTCCTTTGGAATTTCGATTGAGAACTGCGATCTTGTGGGAGTCAAGGCGTGTACCTCCTTCCGCGCGTGCTATGAGGCGGTAGCGGGAGAGATATGCAACACGAGTACGGCGGGCGCGGCTTGTCCCGACCTTTTCGCGCTGCCCTACGAGCGTTTGCCGAAGCCGACCTATCCATTTGAGGAGATAAGCGAGAGGGATATTAAGGCGGCAAGGATATATAGATAAAAATGGGGGCTGTCACATTTGGCAAGACCGAAAAAGTCCGAAAATAAATAAAAAAAAACCGTTTACGCATAAAAACGCAAATGAGACAGTAATAGGTTGAATTTCTTCGAAATTCTTCATCTTTATGGACTTTTTCTACCGCCGTTTTCGGGGCTCGACGTACCTTTGTACGCCTCACGCCCCGAAGAACGACGCTTCTTGCTCAAATCTGACTAT
>SVSX01000002.1 GCA_015064085.1 Oscillospiraceae bacterium
AGATTAGATATCCCTCCTAACTTGATTAGGTAAGGTCACTTGCAGACTACAAGTTTGATAGGTCGGAGGTGTAAGCACAGTAATGTGTTCAGCTGACCGATACTAATAGACCGAGGGCTTGAACTTTGCAGTTCAAATCTATATACTTGAGTTTCGTTCTTAATCTACTTTACCTTTGTTCGGTTTTCAGTGAGCATACAAAAACCTGCAAGTTGTCTTGCAGGTTTCTTTTTTTATGATTGTTATAATAAACTAAAAGCTCTCGGATCAATGATCCAAGAGCTTTTTTTGTTATTGCTTTTACTGCTCGTCAGAGCTTCCGCCATCTTCGCTTCCGCCTGTAGCGTTATCGATCGCATCCTGAATACCGTCGATTATTTCATCGATGATACTTTCGTTTACTGCGCTGAGGTCATCGCAATTGGATGCGAGAAGCTTGTATGTAGAGCCTGTGGTTGTGTAGTAGATATCATAACGGTCAGTGTCCGCGTTGAGTACGTAAGCAAATGTACGCTTCTGTGACGCGTCTACAAACTCGGGAGCTGTTGAGATCTCTGCCTTCGCAAATTTAGCGATCTCAGGGGTTGAGCCTTCCTCGGTCATATAAGCCTTTGTGTCCTCGTCAACATCGAAGTAAAGCACGTTTGCGTAGCTGTTGAATGTCATATTTACAACGTCGTCTTCGACCTTCTGTCTCTTAGCTGTTGAGGATTTATAGAACATAAGCCTTCCGTCATCATCGAGGTAATAGATGTTATCCTTTTCGGTAACTACGAACTCGATGACACCTTCAGCCAAGCCCTCGGCGGTTCTGTTCTTATCGTCCATATCGATATAATTCAGAGTACCGTCGTTGTTAATGAAGTAGAAGAAGGTTCCGCTTGAGTTGAGCTGACCGTTGTACTGGCTGATCTTTGATGTTTCGTATTTCTTGTTAACGTAGTAGGTTGCTCCTGCGAAGCCCGATCCCTCGTTGAAATAGGATCTTTCGTAAACCATATCCTTGAGGGTGGAGAGTCCGACAACAGACTTGTCCGCAATAAGAGGAACGCAGATGCCCGCGCCGACCTTGTAAGAGGTATCCTTCTTTGCGGAGTATATGAAGGACTGATATCCGCTTTCAGCGGAGATAACCGTATAGAGTATTTCGTCGCCCGAAATGTTAGTGTACTGTATTCTGTCAAATCCTGTTTGGATCTCGATAGTTTCGTTACCGTCGTTGGGATAAACGACATAAAGCTTTTTAGTTACATAATCAGCGCTTGTAACGCCGTAAGCGTAGATGCACTCGCCGTTGTTGGATACCGCAACGGGAACCATATTGTTCTTTCCGCAGCTGTCCTCAACACCGTTCGAGAAGATATAGAGTTTGGACTCGTTAGCGTTTTCATCCTTGGGTCTTGTGTAGACAACGGCTGACGCGTCGGGAGCAATGATAAAGTTCTTTGCGCCTGCGTCCTTTGTTATTCTTGACTCATCGTTTTGGGAGTAGAAATGATAAGCGGTGTCGTCTCTGTAAACGATACCGGGCTCATAGTCAGCAAAGGCGATGACCTCGCTGATCGGAGAGGATACGACAGCTGTGAGCTCCTTCTTTTCGAGGATATAGATGTTATATCCCTCCGAGGTATCCTCGGTTATGTAAGCGAAGGAGTTATCCTTGGCAGCCTTGAGTTCGACCTCATTGTCAAATCCCGAGCCGATTGTTTCGCCGTTCATAGCGACGAAGTATCTTCCGTCCTGCTCGTAGGATATGAAGGTGTTGTTCTTGAGCGATATATCGCTTCCGCTCGAGTTTGCGATGACCACTATGATCGCGATAAGAAGAATGAAGGCTACCACAGAAGCGGCGGCGATCAGAATTGTCTTCATATCAACTGACTTTTTCTTCTTTCTTTTGGGCGGTTGCTTTTTTCTTTGGGTGTTCGCGGAATTACCTCCTCCGAATGAGTTGAAATCATTAGCTTCGGAGTTTGATGAATTGAACATAATTCCACTTTTCAGCGTTTGCTCTGAGCTTGCCTTGGAGGCAGACGCAGAGGCGTACGCCAGACGATAATTGTTATTAGCAAACATTAATAAACCTCCGTGGGATTATTTATAAATTTCTTCTAATAATTTTAACATATTTATGTTACATATACAACAACATATTATTAAATAATTATTAACAAATTATTAACTACGCAATATGTTGTGTTTTTTTTGGTAGAAAGATGCTACATTTTGTCGTTTGAGAAAAAAGAGAAAAGTAATAATCTTGTAATGCGACGCATATATTTTCTCAGAAGGATGTGTGATATATGCTTACAAGTATAAAAAACAAAAATAAAGAGCTTAAATATCCGGCGTCTCTCTCTCGGTATCTCCCACAGTCTCTTAGTGATGAGATAGACGAGCTGTACGATGGAATAGGACGGATAGAGGAGATTCGACTTCGAAGTGACAGTCCCGTGATGCTGACGGTAGACAACCGAAATATTATGCTGAAGACAGAACTTTCCTCGGGCGAGATAGGAATGATCCTTTCAAAAATGTGTAATTATTCGCTCTACGCATACAAGGATACGATCGCTAACGGCTATATTACTCTTTCGGGAGGGATAAGAGTCGGTATTTGCGGTCGGGCAGGGGTGGAAAACGGACGTGTTTTCGGAGTTTATGATATATCGAGCCTGAATATCAGAATACCGAGAGGCTACCTGTCTTTCGGAGAGCCGATCTGCGATCTTCTAAGGCGGCGAGGAGACGGTCGAGGGGTGCTGATCTACGCCCCGCCCGGTGTCGGAAAGACAACGCTCCTTAGGTCTGTTATCTTCCGTATGTCGACGGGGAGAGAGCCACTGAGGATCACTGTCATTGACAGTAGGGGAGAGCTTTCAACGGAGGATATTCGCACTCGGTGCGGTGCGGATTTTCTTGTTGGATATCCCAAGGCTAAGGGGATCGAGATCGCCGCGCGGACGATGAACTCACAGCTTATAGTCTGCGATGAGATTGGCGACACCGAGGAGGCGAGGGCGGTAATTTCGGTTCAGAACTGCGGAGTGCCCCTCCTTGCGAGTGCTCACGGCGAGTCTGTCGATTCAATAATGCGCCGAGACGGCATACGTGAGCTTCATCTGGCGGGGGTGTTCGGCGCGTACGTGGGAATAAAAAGAAGAGGCGTCGGTATAGATTACATATACGATATAAGCCGTGCCGAGGAGGTAGAATGAATCTGTTTAAAATTGTAGGTTCAATCCTCATTGTTATATGCGGTGCTCTAGGCGCAAGGAGCGTAAATTGCACAGCTGACGGAGTGCTGTCACAATACGAGGGCTTTGAGGCGCTTATAAGATTTGCTCGTGTTCAGATAGAATGCTTTGGAATGCCCTGCGAGGAGATATTCCAAAGGTATGGCAATACGCAACTTCGCGCCTGCGGATATATTAGGGAAGCTGTACCCTTGAATTTTCACGAGCTTTTGGATGGATGCGAGATAAAGGAGAGTGAGCTTGAGGGGGTTGTTAGAGGCTTTGCCTCGGAATTTGGTGCGGGGTATAGGGAAGAGGAGCTGAGGCTTTGCGATTATTACCTCACGCTCCTTCGAGAAAAACGAAAAAAGCTCTCGGATGAGCTGATAAAAAAGAAGAAGGTGAATACTACTCTATGGGTCTCAAGTGCCTTGGGGGCGGTCATTATGCTTTTTTGATAAACAGAGAGGATGATCAATATTATGGACGTTTCTTTGATACTTAAGGTGGCGGGCGTTGGGATACTTGTTTCGGTCGCTGCTTCGATACTCAATAAGTCGGGGCGGGACGAGCAGGCGCTTTACGTGACTGTCGCGGGGATAATCGTGGTTATGCTGATGCTTGTGGGTGAGCTCTCGGAGCTTATCGATACACTGAGATCTGTTTTTGGAATATGACGGGGGATATTATGAAGGTGTGTGCCGTCGGTATTCTGGCGGCAGTGGTCGGAGCGGTACTTCGGATAATGAAGAACGAACTTTCCTTTGCTGTGAAGGTATCGGGGTGTGTGATGATCTTTGGGGTCGTTCTTGTCTATATGGACAGGTTGCTGGAGGGAATATCCGAACGGGTCTCTCTTGGCGGCGCTTCGGAGTATCTCGAGATAATGATGCGGTGTCTTGGAGTGGCACTCATAACCGAAATAAGCTCCTCGATATGCCGTGAATGCGGAGAGAGCGGAATTTCGGGAGGCGTAGAGCTTGTCGGAAAGCTTGAAATATTGCTTTTGGCGCTTCCGCTCGTCACCGAGATACTCGACTCTGTTGAAAAGCTTATTTCTCTGGGGGCTTAATTATGGCGAGAAAAATAATGAGCTTTTTTGCGGCGCTTGTGCTTTTGACGGCGATCTTTACTCTTTCTTGCGCGGCGGAGGATATTCTGGCGATGCCCTCGGGATATTCTGAAGTGGTTGATTCTCTCCCCGAGGAGATCAGGGACAGCCTTCCCGAGGGAATAGAGGCGGAGGACGCGGAGGGCTTCGGCGAGGGACTTATGGAGCTGACAAGCCCTGAATATCTTTTTTCACTTCTCGGGGAGCTGACCTATGATGGACTTGGAGATGCTTTGCGGCTCTTTGCTTCTCTGTGCGGAGTTCTTGTGATATCGGGAGCTTTTTCGGTGCTCAAGGGATCGTTTAGATCGGAAATGCTTTCAAGAGTGCTGGGGCTTGTCAGCAGCTGCGTCATATTTGGCGTGGTGATCGACGTGCAATATCGGCAGATAGAGACGGTGGTTACGTATTTTGAGCGGCTGAATTCACTTATGGGGGCAACGATACCGATAACAGCGGCTGTATACGCAATGGGAGGAAACGTGGGGAGCGCTGCCACACACAGCTCGGGAATGTATATTTTTCTCGCCTTCAGCGAATTTATATGCTCTCGCACCATCGTACCTGTGAGTACTATTACCACCGCTCTCTCTTTTTCAAGGGCGGTTGGGACAGGGGTAAATCTGCAAAGTATCGGTTCTGCGATAAAAAAGATATATAGCTTTTCGGTGGGAATGATAATGACGTTGTTGCTCTTTATGCTGTCGACCCAGACTGTGATCGCTGCAGCGGGAGACTCGGCGGCTGCACGTGCCGCAAAACTTGTTTCATCGTCGGTGATACCTATGGTGGGCGGTGCAGTGGGGGAGACCTTAAGGACTGTGGCGTCGGGGGTAGGATATCTTAAAAGCGTGGTCGGGGTCGGAGGAGTCGTATTTGTTTTTCTGCTTTTGCTACCCACTCTTATCACTCTTCTTATGAACCGACTTGCCTTTATACTTTCGGAGAGCGTTGCGGGGCTTTTCGGATGTGACAGTGAGGCAAGGCTACTTGGAGATATTGGATCTATAAGCGGATGTATGATAGCGGTCTGCAGTATGGCGGCGGTGATGTTTATTATTGCGATGAATATCTTCGTTAAGACTACTGTTGCTGTGATGTGATGAATAATACAAGGTGAAAAAATGAAGGAATATATTCTTGGAGTAATATTGCTCTCGCTTGTCTGTTCGCTTTTTGAGCTGGTAGCGCCCGAGGGCACGGGGGGCGGTATTAAAAAACATATAAGGCTTGTGGCGTCTCTTTGTGTTTTTTGTTTTTCTATAGCTCCGCTCTATGGATTTATCTGTGAGCTCGGAGAGAGTGAGATGTTTGAATATAGCGGTGATGATGAAGCGGAGAACGTTTATGAGGAAATATACAATAAAAATCTGAGTCTTGAGACAGAGGAAAGCGTTGAGGATGGCTGCCTTGATATCCTTACATCCGAGTTTGATCTCGGTGAAGAGGATATCGATGTGGAGATAGTTTTGAGCAAAGAGCTCCTCGTGGAATATGCAGCGCTTGTAATACACCCTTCCGCCATATCTCGTGATCCACATCCTATAGCAGATAGGCTTTCGGAGCTTCTTGAAATCGAATGTCGAATAATATATAAATAAAATGTCGTATTATATAATAAAATAAAATATTATAAAATATATAAAAGAATAAAAGGAGAAGAAAACGAGTTGAATAATACTGAAAAAAATTTAAAAAAGAGCGGAAAAATAATATTCATAATTATAGGAGCTCTTTTTGGAGTTGCTCTTCTTGTCTATGGGTCTTATGCCGACTCGGGAGGTGAAGATGACAAAACTGTTTCCGCTGAGGAGAGTTTCAGTGAGCTTGATGCCGAGATTTACGCGAAAGAGCTTGAGGAGAGAATCGCGGGACTTTGCGAAAATGTTCGGGGAGCTGATAACGTCCATGTTTGCGTGACACTTGCGGGTGGATATACCGCTGTTTACGCTCAAAACTCACAGTCCTCGTCCTCGGGATATAAAAATGAATTTGTACTCAGCGGCAGCGGCTCGAACGAAAAAGCGCTGCTCGTGGGGTATTCCGTGCCTCAGGTGAGCGGAGTCGGAATTGTTTGCGTGGGCGGCGGAAAGCCCGAGGTCAGACAGGAGATCATAGCCCTTGTGAGCGCCGCCCTCGGGATCAGCAGTAACAAAATTTACGTTTCCGAGGGATAAGGGACAATTTGTGGTATATTTTGAAAAGACTAAAAATATAAATGTAGCGTAGAAATAAATTATCGGAGGAATATTTATTATGAAATTTGAAAATTTTAAGGAAAACGTAAAAGATATCTGCAAAAAGATAGGCAGACGAAATTTCATTATCGCGGGAGCGGTGCTTCTTATAGCGGCGGCGATAGTGGTGAATTTCGCGGTATTTTCGGATGATAAGGATGAAGGCTTCAACTACGATCAGAGTGCGGGAATGAACGGCGATATTTCAACGACACAGCCCCAGGGCGGCAATGCTTCCACCGAGGACGTTGACTCCTATTTTTCCAGCGTTCAGATCACAAGACAGCGCACGAGAGACGAGGCAATTGAGGTCCTTCAGTCGGTAGTTGACAATCAGTCTTCCACCGAGACCGCAAAAAACGAGGCGCTTTCCGAGATCAATAAGCTTGCGACCACAATGGAGACCGAGGCGAATATCGAGACTCTCATAATTGCCAAGGGCTTTGAGGAGTGCGTTGCCGTTATCAGCGGCGAGAGCGCAAGCGTTGTTGTCAAGAGCGAGGGACTCGCGGCGGCGCAGATCTCTCAGATCAACGAGATAGTATATCAGCAGTCGGGAATTCTCCCCGTCAATATAACTATTATTGAAAGATAATATCAAAATTTCAGGTCCTGCATATTCTGTGAATGTAGAAAAATTTGCAGGAGGCAAACTGATGAGTTCAAATGAGAAAAAAGAATATTTCAGAGGCGCGACACTTTTTGCGGCATCAAACAGTGCCGAGGGCTTCAAAAGCTATTATGAGCAGATATTCAAAAGGGAAGAGCTTACGAGATTTTACATAATCAAGGGTGGACCTGGAACTGGAAAAAGCAGCTTTATGAGGGCGGTGGCAAGAGCATTCAGCGAGAAGGGATATTCTGTGGAATATTACAACTGTTCCTCCGATCCCGACTCGGTGGATGCCATTGTCATAGAGGATCGGATCGCGATGGTGGACGGCACGTCTCCCCATAGCTGTGATGTTCAGATCGCGGGGGCGAGAGACGAGATAATAAACCTCGGCGAATTCTGGAATTCCGAGGCTCTTGCCTCAGAGATAGAGCGTATAGAGCAGCTTACAGCTCTCAAAAAAGACACGTATGATAAGGGATATAAGTATCTTTCCGCCTGCGGAAGACTTTTGGATATAAACCTTTCGCTTATCCTGCCTGCCCTCAGGGAGGATAAGATGCTCGGGGTCATATCGAGGATATTACAAAGCATACCTAAGGGTGATGGATACAGAGTGATCCCCGCCGTCACGGACTCTGTGGGAATGAAGGGCAGAGTCAAGTTTGATACTCTTGAAAAATGTGCTGAAAAATTATATAGTGTTGTAGACGCCTATTCAACGGCTCACCTTTTTATTGCCGCTGTGATAACCGAGGCAAAAAGAAAGGATATCCCCGTGAGGATATCCTACGATCCTATCGATCCGTCGAGAGCTGACGGTGTATTCCTCATCGGATACGGCATTGCCTTTACTGTGTGCGAGGGAGACGAAGCAGAGTCCTGTCTGGGCGTGAGGATCAATATGAAACGCTTTATTGACAGAGAGCGGCTCGAGCCCGTGAAAAGGGAATACCGTGCCAATATGCGGCTTTACGAAGCGCTTCTCACCTCTGCCTGTGATGCCTTTTCAGAGGCGGGGGAGTATCATTTTGAGCTCGAGAAGATATACTCCTCGGCTATGGATTATAAAGCAAAGGAGTCCTTCCAGAGATCCTTTACGGAAAAGCTTCTCAATAGCTTCAAGTAACTAAAGGGGCTGTCTCAAATGTGAATTTGAGACAGCCCCTTTTAGGGGATAGTCAGATTTGAGCAAGAAGCGTCGTTCTTCGGGGCGTGAGGCGTACAAAGGTACGTCGAGCCCCGAAAACGGCGGTAGAAAAAGTCCATAAAATTTGAGAATTTCGAAGAAATTCAACCTATTAGTGTCTCATTTGCGTTTTTTCTGTCGCAAACGGGATCTTTTTATTTATTTTCGGACTTTTTCGGTCTTGCCAAATGTGACAGCCCCTTTTGATATTTTATTCTTATTGTGCTTAGTCAAAAATATTTATCTGTTGAGCGTCCTTTTTTGCGTCGCCGCGATAGGGAAGCCCAAGGTGCTCGTAGGCAAGTCTTGTTACGCATCTTCCTCTCGGTGTTCTGCTGAGATAGCCTATCTGCATAAGATAGGGCTCGTAAACGTCCTCGAGGGTGATAGCCTCCTCACCGACGGTTGCTGCGAGTGTATCAAGACCGACAGGTCCGCCGTCGTAAAATTTAATAATTGTCTCAAGCATTCGTCTGTCGGTGTTGTCGAGTCCGAGGGCATCGATCTCAAGCTTTTGAAGCGCGTAATTCGCTATCACGCTGTCGATCGCCGCCTTGCCCGAGACCTGAGCAAAGTCCCGAACACGCTTTAAGAGTCTGTTAGCAATTCTCGGCGTTCCACGGGATCGGGATGCGATCTCGTACGCACCGTCGTCGGTTATGTCAAAGCCGAGTATTCCCGAGCTTCTCTTTACTATGACAGCAAGCTCCTCGGGAGTGTAAAGCTCGAGCTTCAGTACGACACCGAAGCGGTCGCGCAGAGGCGTGGTGAGCTGACCCGCTCTTGTTGTAGCGCCGATAAGAGTGAATTTTGGCAGATCGATGCGTATGCTTCTTGCCGAAGGACCTTTTCCAATGATTATGTCAAGGGCATTGTCCTCCATAGCGGGGTAGAGTATCTCCTCCACCGTTCTCGGGAGTCTGTGTATCTCGTCGATAAAGAGCACGTCGCCCTCGGCGAGGTTGGTCAGCAGCGCCGCGAGGTCGCCCTGCTTTTCGATGGCAGGACCTGAGGTGACGCGGATATTCACGCCCATTTCGTTTGCGATTATGTTTGAAAGCGTGGTCTTTCCGAGACCGGGAGGTCCATAGAGAAGCACGTGGTCAAGAGAGTCTCCTCTCTGACGTGCCGCCTCGATATAGACTCTGAGATTTTCCTTCACCTTGTCCTGACCGATATAGTCCTCGAATCGCTTTGGGCGCAAGGAAAGATCGGTCTCGGAGTCCTCATTCGTGTAAGAGGTAGACATCATTCGGTTTTCAAAATCAAATTCTTCTTCGATCATTTAAGTCAACCTCCTTATTTCATAAGCTTTTTGAGGGCTTCTCTTATAATGTCGTCGACCTCGAGGTTTGATATATCGATCTTCTTTATGACCGATTCCGCCTCGCTTCTCGTGTATCCGAGGACAGTCAGGGCGCTCAGTGCGTCGGCTCTCTTGTCGGATGCGCCGAGTATCTCGGAGACAGTGTCGTCTTCCATATCCGAGCCCTCAAGATCAATGCTTCCCTTGAGCTTGTCCTTGAGCTCAAGAACTATCCTTGCCGCTGTCTTAGGACCTACACCGTTTGCCTTTGAGATCGTCTTTTTGTCATCTGTGCAGATAGCCACAGCCAGCTTCCCCGGGGAGAGAAGCGAAAGTATCGAGATAGCGGCCTTCGGTCCGACTCCCGATACCGTGATGAGAAGCTTGAATGAGTCGAGCTCCTCGGTGGTAGCAAAGCCGAAAAGCTCGATCCCGTCCTCTCTCACCGCCATATAGGTGTAAAGAGTGACGTTTGGCTTTTCGTCCACACTTCTGTGTGGGGGCATCTGGGAATAGGTCGATTGGGATATGGTCATTTTGTATCCGACCCCTCCCGCGTCCACCACCGCGAAGGTAGGGTCAAGATATGCTATTTTTCCGCTGATATAGTAAAACATCAAATTCCTCCATTGTCCTCGGACTCGCTCTCGGTGGCATTCCCGTCTGTCTTATCTTCCTCAGACGTGTCCTCGGTAGGTTTTTCGGCTGCTTCAGCCTCGGCGGTATCCTCAGCGGGTACTGCCTTCTTTTGAGTTATTTTTGCGAGTAAAGCCTTGGCTTTTTTGATAATGCTTTCGTTTTCGGGGGGCGGAAGAGCCCTTTCCTCCTCAGTGTCGATATCGAAATCGTCGAGAGTCCAATATATGTCGTCGGCATTTGCGCCCTCAAGCTTCAGAAGTCTTCTGAAAAGCTTTTTCCAGACAAGCTCTATGACACAGAGAACGAGGAATACCGCCGTACCCATTATCGAAAGCGTGTATCCGATAACGTAGAGCTTCGGCATATATCTCATTTCGAGGGTGTGCTCACCTGCCTCGGGGATATCAAAGGCGATAAGCGCGTCGAGTGTCTCATATATCTCAACCTTTTCTCCGTCGAGATAAATATTCCAGCCCTCGTCATAGGGGATAGTCGTGAGTATCGTCTGAGCCTGATTTTCGGTAGTTATCTTTCCCGTAAGGTGAGAGTCCTTGAAGCCCTCGTCGATGGCGTACTGAGGCCCTGCGAGAAGCTTAGAGAAAACCGCCTCATAGGCTTCTGTGTCGATATAGCAGAAGTAGTCAACGTGCTTTAGGAGATAGAGCTCATCGCCGTCGATGGTAAGCTCGACCTCTATTTCCTCACCGACCTCATAAACACCGAGGGATATCATTCTGTCGGAGTCGTTTCCGAAATACGAGCCCATAGGCGTTCCGTTTACGCTGAAGGAGGCCTCGCGTTTGTATTCGCTGGGGGCGAAGAAGAATATCTCGCCGTCTACGGGAGAGGTCACCTTAAAGGTCACGGTCGCCTCTGTGTCGGTCTCGGGGGAGTAGCGGTAGTGACCCGAATGTGAGGTGGTCTCGCAGTTCTCGGTCTCTGTGCTGTCTATATCTATAGGCGCGAAGATCTCAACGCCGTCGAGACCCGAAGCGGTTGCCATAAGCTTATTGAGACGTTTGAAATGGCTCTCGGTAAAGTCCATATCGAAGTTCTTTATGCCCGCATCAACACCAAATGCGAGAGAGAGGGCGTAGTCATTGCGGTAGGCGATAAGATCTTCCGTCGAGTATGCCTCCGTGTAGTAAAGCGGAGCTGTTGCGGAGGTCTTGCTGTCCACGATATATTTTATACCGAGGAAGGAGTTTGAAACGGGAGAATATCCCGTGTACTGAGACCAGTGAGAGTGAGAGCAGAGTCCCATTTTCTGAAGAAATTCTATGGTGTCGGCATTGAGGGTCGAGGTCGAGTTGGAAACTCCCTTGTTGCCGAGCGCCATATTGTCGTTTACAGCGCGGATCTCGGTCTTTTCCATACGGTAGAAGGACTTGTCTCCCTCAAAGACCTTGTCGGATATCTCTCTCTGCCTCTCGAGGAAGGAGGTGTATCCGTTATATCCCGAGTAGACGACGTCGCTGTCGAATTTAGTGACGCAGGTAAGAGCGCTGCAGAATATCTCTATGCAGACTATAGCCGCAAGGATACCCGCGAGGCTTTCTCTTGAGCGGACCTTTTTGTTTTTGATTATCAGACAGAGAAGGGTGAATATTATCGATGCCGCAAGGAGAGAGAGGAATACAGTCTCCATTGCGAGAAGCTTTGAGTCGGTCTTGACGTATGTCTCGAACTCCTGCTTCTGGCATACCGCCACGAAGAGCACGAGGAATGAAAATACCGCGAGAAGGAATTTTGCGCTGATCTGACGGATATTTCCGAAGCCCTTGTAAGCAAAGACGATAAGCAGGAAGCAGAACATAAAGCTGTATCTTGTGTTGAGCCAGTTGGGGTTCTGGAAGCCGTGCCAGATAAGGTCGAGGGTCGTGACGCACATCGAAAGCGCGAAGAAGCCGAGAATAACTCCCGCTCCGACCTTCTCGCGCACACGCACCTTTTTCGATACAAAATAGACGGGAACAAGGAAGAGGGTAAGCAGACCCGTGTAAATGAAGGGAAGACCCTCGGGGCGTACTGTGTCGTAAGAGCCGGGGAGGAATTTCGTGAAGAGATCAAGAAATTCGTATTTCATCTTCGGTGTCCAATCGGGGGAGGTAAAGTCGTTCTTACCGAAGCTCAGAGCGTAATAAGCTCCGAGTATTATGAATGCTGCCATAGCCACGGCGATCGCCGAGAAGAAGACTATCCTTATGAAAGAGCGAAGGAAATGCGCTTTCTCGCCTCTCGGATTGTTTCTTCCGTCGCCGTACGCGATGAAGTAGTAGAAGAAATAGAGGGCGACGTAGATGCAGACCATATATCCGATATAGAAATTGCTCCAGATAGTGAGGGCAAGCATAATAACGAAAAGCTTGAACTTGCCGAACTTGACGAGCTGCTCAATTCCGTATGTCAGAAGGGGCAGCCACATCATAGCGTCTATCCACATAGTGTTATGCTGATGTACTATGCCGTAAGCCGAGAGGGCGTACATAGCCGAAAGGGCTATTATGATCACCTTATTCGGGTTCTTGGAATTTTTGTGAAGATAAAATCCGAGGGTGAGACCGCAAAGACCGCTCTTCAGAAGAAAGAGGGTGAGGAGCGCCTCAAGCATATGACCCTCGGGGAAGAGGGCGACTATAAAGGAGAGGGGACTCGCAACGTAGTAGGCGTATATTCCGATGAACTCACCGCCGAGGGCTCGTGAGAAGGTGTAGAGCATATCGGCTTCGCCGTAAACGAAGTTGCGCAGAGCCTCGAAGAAATAGACGTATTGGGCGTTAAGGTCAAGTACCAGCACCGATCCGTCTCCAAATGGGTGGATCTCCATAGCCAGATAGACAAGATAGGTCAGTATTACGGGCACAAGGAAGCAGAAAAACAGATAGGATGAGCTCGATGATGAGAGCCTTTGCTGTATCCGCCTGAGGAAGAATGCACCTCTTTCTTTTTTTGCCTGAGGTATCTCGGTTATCTCTACCGTTGTATTGTTGTTCATATCCTGTCTCCTTTCTGTGAAGCATCGTCTTTGTCGTTTTCTGAGGAAATTATCCTCTTTGTGGCTTTTTCAAGCTTCAGACGGTCGATATTCATATCCCGTCCGCAAGCGACACATACCACCCGCATATCTCCCCCTACCCGAAGAACGCGGAACTCTTTACCGCCGCAGGGATGGGGCTTTTTAAGCTCTATAAGGTCTCCGACCTTGTATTTTATTATCTTCATAAATGATGTCCTTTGTCATTTTTCATATATGGAACACATATACTCTTTCTATTTTATCACACTATCAATAATTTGTAAATAAGTATTTAAAATTTTACAAATTTCTAAAATATGTTTGACTTAAAGAAAATAGTGTGATATAATATAGAGTAAATATTTTTTGATTTTTTGAAAGGAGAATGCCGTGATAATACTTGGCGTTGATCCCGGACTTGCCATTGTCGGCTGGGGAGTGATCGATTACAGCGCGTCGCATTTCAAGGTTCTCGGGTATGGCTCTGTGCGTACCCCGGCGGGAATGTCCACCGAAAAAAGACTGAGCGAGATATATGACGGACTCTCCGAGATAATAGAAAAATATAAGCCCGAGCAGATGGCGGTGGAGGAGCTTTTCTTCAACACCAACATAACCACGGGAATCAGAGTCGCCGAGGCGAGAGGGGTGATCCTCCTTTGCGCCGAGAAGCACAGAGTCCCGACGGCTGAATATACCCCGCTTCAGGTGAAGCAGGCTGTGGTGGGATACGGCAGGGCGGAAAAAAAGCAGGTGATAACGATGGTCACTATGCTTCTGGGGCTGAAATCGCCCCCAAAGCCCGACGATACGGCGGACGCTCTCGCGATCGCGGTCTGCCACGCCCATTCAGGGTATTCGAGACTTTCAAAATACTATAACAATTAAAGGCATAACGCCTACGGAGGGTTTACAAGTGTGGAGCTCTGACAAATGGAAGGATTACGAACTGCTTGACGCGTCTGACGGAGAGCGACTTGAAAGATGGGGGAAATATATCCTCGTCCGTCCCGATCCGCAGGTCATCTGGAAAGGGTGTGCTACTCACCCCGCCTGGAAAAAGGCTGACGCGGTCTACAGAAGATCGTCAAACGGAGGCGGAGGCTGGGTAAAGAATACCCTTCCTAAGCAATGGAATATAGATTACGGAGAGCTTTCCTTCGTGCTGCGCCCGATGGGCTTCAAGCATACGGGACTCTTTCCCGAGCAGGCGGCTAACTGGGATTGGTTCTCGGAGCTGATACGCGGCTCGGGAAGAAGCATAAAGGTGCTCAACCTCTTTGCGTACACGGGAGGCGCTACCGTTGCGGCGGCAAAGGCGGGTGCATCTGTGGTCCACGTTGACGCCGCGAAGGGAATGGTGGCTCAGGCAAAGGAAAACGCCGCCCTTTCGGGTCTCGAGAAAGCGCCCATCAGATACATAGTCGACGACTGTAAGAAATTCGTTGAGCGGGAGATCCGCCGAGGAAACAGATACGACGCGATAATTATGGACCCCCCTTCCTATGGAAGAGGACCTTCGGGTGAGGTCTGGAAGATCGAGGACAGCGCGGACGAGCTTATCACGCTCACCGCTAAGCTCCTCTCCGACGATCCGCTCTTCTTTCTTGTCAACTCCTATACTACGGGACTCTCTCCGATGACTATGAAATACATCCTCGATCTGAGGATAGCAAAGCGCTTCGGCGGCAGAACAGACACGGGAGAGCTTGGACTCAGAATAAGCGCTACGGGCGGATTTCTGCCTTGCGGAGCAAGCGCGAGATGGACCTCTCAAAGATAAAACTGAAAGGTGATTTCAATGGATTTACCGTTTATTAAGGTTGAAAATATAAGCTATTCATACAGAGACGAGGACGGAGCGGCAATACCCGTTATCCGCGATCTGTCTCTCGAAATAGAAAAAGGAGAATTTGTGGCGGTGCTCGGTCATAACGGCTCGGGAAAGTCCACCTTCGCAAAGCTCCTCAATATGATACTCACCCCAAAGTCGGGAAAGATATATATCGACGGGAAGGATATCACCGATGAGAATATGAGCGAGGAGGAGGTCTTCTCACTCAGAAGACGGGTCGGTATGGTCTTCCAGAATCCCGATAACCAGCTTGTGGCAACGGTGGTCGAGGACGACGTTGCCTTTGGTCCTGAAAACCTCGGCGTACCTTCGGCGGAGATACGCAAAAGGGTAGACGATGCCCTGGCAACTGTGGGAATGAGCAAATACGCGAAGCACGAGCCCCACAGACTCTCGGGAGGACAGAAGCAGAGGGTCGCTATAGCGGGTATCATAGCTATGCTCCCCGAATGTATAATATTCGACGAGTCGACGGCTATGCTCGATCCTATAGGACGCAAGGAGGTTCTGGCGACAGTGAAGAAGCTGAACTCCGAGATGGGTATCACTGTTATAATGATAACTCACTATATGGACGAGGCGGCAATGGCAAAGAGAGTTATCGTTCTGAATGACGGAAGGATAGCTCTTGACGGTGCTCCCGCGGAGGTCTTTGAGCGTGAGGAGGAGCTCCGCTCCTACGGACTCGACGTGCCTCAGTGTACCTCGCTGATACACGAGCTCAGAAGATGCGGAGTGAGGCTCGACGGAAGCTGCTCAACACCCGAGGAGTGCGCTTCTCTCATAGCGAGAGCGCTCGGAAAGGAGTAAAAATGTCAGAGATAACCATTGAAAAGGTCTCCTTTTACCACGGAAAGGGCACGCCCTATGAGCTGAAGGCGCTGGACGACGTCAGCCTCAGGATACATTCGGGCATCATAACGGGCATCATCGGTCATACGGGCTCGGGAAAATCCACCCTCGTTGAGCTTTTTAACGGAATACTCAAGCCCGAGGAGGGAAGAGTGATTCTCGACGGTGAGGATATATGGGCAAAGCCCAAGGAAATAAGAAAGGTCAGGTTCAAGGTCGGACTTGTTATGCAGTATCCCGAATCCCAGCTCTTTGAGGAGACGATAAGGCAGGACATTTCCTTCGGACCTAAGAATATGGGGCTGTCTCAGGAGGAGATAGAGGAAAGAGTCCTTGAGGCGGCAAGCTTTGTGGGACTTGACGAGGCGTTGCTCTCAAAATCTCCCTTTGATCTTTCGGGAGGACAGAAAAGGCGTGTTGCAATAGCGGGAGTCATCGCTATGCGCCCCGACGTGCTGATCCTCGACGAGCCCGCGGCGGGTCTTGACCCCTCGGGAAGAGAGGCAATATTCTCGAATATAGTCGATTATAAAAACAAAACGGGAAGCACTGTGGTCATCGTCAGCCACAGTATGGAGGATATGGCGAAATACTGCGACAGGATCGTGGTTATGTCGGGGGGCAGAGTCTTTATGGACGGCAGCCGCGACGAGGTGTTTGAGGATACAGAGAGGCTTCGCTCAGCGGGGCTCGATATTCCTCAGATCACATCGCTTATGCTTCTGCTTCGCGAAAAAGGAATTGACGTTGACGGCGGCATCTACACTATAGAGGGGGCTATGAGCCGACTTCTGCCGCTGCTTGAAAACAGATCGAAAGGTGATATCCAATGAAAAACATTGCGCTGGGACAGTATTATCCCGCAAAATCACCGATACACAGACTTGACCCGCGTATCAAGGTGATACTTGCAATTTTATATATAGTCTGCGCTACCTTTCTCGGCAAGAATATGATAAGCTTCGGGCTGCTCCTTCTTTCGGCGTTTCTTCTGATACTTCTCGGAAGGATACCGATGAAGACGGTCCTGAGAGGTATTATGCCTGTGCTGTTCGTTATGGCGTTCGCGGCACTGTTTCAGATATTCGGAAAGAGCGGAGAGATCTTGCTCTTTGAGTGGAAATTTATCCACATCTATCTTGAGGGAATACTTGCGGCGGTCTTTATGGTGGTCAGAATATTCGCCCTTATCGTGGGAACGACTATATTCCTTACCTATACCACAACTCCCATCGAGCTGACAGACGCTATCGAGGACCTTCTCTCGCCCTTAAAAAAGCTCAAAGTGCCGGTGCACGATTTCGCTATGATGATGACACTCGCCCTTCGCTTTATTCCCACACTCGTTGAGGAGACCGACAAGATAATGACGGCTCAGAAGGCGAGAGGCGCTGACTTTACCACGGGCAGTATAATCGAGAGAGCAAAGGCTCTTATTCCCGTGCTCATACCTCTTATAGTTTCGGCTATAAGACACGCGGTTGAGCTTGCGGTAGCAATGGAATGCCGCTGCTATCACGGCGACGGAGTCAGAACGAGAATGACGGTAAGACACCTGAGAGTGACAGACTTTGTGGTGCTTTTGCTTATGATAGGCTTTGGCGCTTCTCTTGTATGGTTCAATATTCTCGGCATAGGCTTCAGCCTTTGAGGTGAAGATGAAAATACTTCTTCACATATCCTTTCTTGGCACGGCTTACGCGGGATATCAGATACAAAAGGATCAGAACACGGTACAGAAGGTGCTCTGCGACGGAGCGGAGCGGGTCTTTGGCTTCCCCTGTGATATAACAGGGTGCAGCAGGACCGACAGCGGTGTTCACGCAAAGCATTTTTGCGCGACTGTCACAGAAAAAGGAAAAAATACTCTTCACACGTCGATACCCACCGAGAGGATCCCTCTCGCCTTCGGAAGCGTTCTTCCCTCCGACGTATCGGTCTTTGATGCCGAGGAGGTGTCCGAGGACTTTCACCCGAGGTACGACGTTCTTGAAAAGGAGTACGAATACAGAATTTATAACCGAAGAACGAGAGATCCGTTCTCGGCAGACCGAAGCTGGCATTATCCGAAAAGGATAGACGACGAGGCGCTTTCAAAAATGCGGAGGGCGGCAAAGCAGCTTGTGGGACGTCACGATTTCGCGGCGTATATGGCAAGCGGCTCTTCGGTGGAGGACACCGTAAGGGAGGTTAAGGCGGCAGAGGTCACGAGAGAGGGCGACTTCATCGTCTTTCGCGTGTCGGCTGACGGATTTCTCTACAATATGGTGAGAATATTTACAGGTACGCTTATAGGTGTGGCTGAGGGGAAGATATCCCCCGAGGAAATATCCTCGATCACCGAGTCAAAGGACAGAAGCAGAGCGGGAGTAACCGCTCCCGCGGCGGGACTTTACCTCAACAAGGTGACATATAAGAAATAATATAACGAAAGGAGCGGCGACTATGAAAAGACCGTTTTCGGAAAAACCGAATAAAGACGGCGGAAAAGCCTCGGCGTTTGCCGAAAGTATAGCCCGCTTCTTCAACCCCGAGCCTCAGAAGGAAAAGATACTTAGGCACGAGGATTTCGCGGCGGCGGGCGACCCCTATTACGCTACGGTATCCGCGAGATATAAGATAGCACAGAGGATAATAATTATCCTTCTGGTGCTCTTTCTGCTGATCTCTATATTCACAAATATAAGAGAGATAACCTACGGCAACTTCTTCTATTTCATAAGGGATTTCGGAAACGCGGTGGATATAGATACCACAAGTTACGAGACTCTGGCTTACGACGTCTATTCCGATCAGGTCTTCTCGCTGTACAGAGGCGGCGTGGCGGCGGTCAGTCCGTCGAACGTTTCGGTCTTTACCGCAACGGGAAGAAGGACGCTCAAAAGCCGCTCGGATTTCGTGATGCCCTACGCTGTGGGCTCGGAGAAATACCTGCTGGTCTACGACCTTTCGGGAAATAGCTTCGCGGTATATAATTCCTTCTCAAAGGTATATACCGAAACTCTCGGAGCTCCCATTACCGACGGAGCTATCTCGGACTCGGGGGTCTTCGCGGTAGTGAGCAGCTCGACAGAGTATAGATCTGTTATAAGCGTTTATAACGACAATATGAAGATACTCGGAAAATACAGCAAGGACGCCTACGTCTTTGACGTGGCTGTCGATGCCGAGGGTAAGCGAATGGCTGTCATATATTTTGAGATAGGCGACGGAAGAGGGAAAACCACCTTCAGGGTCTACGATATCTCGAACCGTCAGGCGGGCGGAAATAAAGACCCCGATGAGGACAGGATACTCAGCGAAACGGTGATGGATTACGTATTCCCGCTGTCCTGCTCATTTGTAGGTGAGGATAAAACAGCGCTCGTCACAAACGGCGGTATATGGATATATGATGAGGAATACGAGCTTCATAGCTCCTTGGAGTTCTCGGATACCCTTTCGGCTTTCTATACAGGAGAAAACGGCGCTGCTGTGGCACTGCGTACGGGAAGCGTTAACGACCTTAACCGACTCATAGCCTTTAATTCCTCGGGAGATCTGATCTTTGACGAGAACGTGGACGAATCTGTGAGAGAGCTTGTCCTTGAGGGCGACTATCTCTTCATAAAGTCGGATACGGGCGCTGTGAGGGTGAACACGAGGAACAGCGAAAAAGAGGTCTTTGACTGTCAGTCGGGAAAGCTCCTCGTTTACGATGAGTCCACGGCTATCGTCTGCGGCGAGTCGAAGGCAGTGTATATTAAATTCGAAAAACAATAAATATAATATAAATATCATTTCATAATTAAGGAGAGTGTGGTATGAACGTGTTTGACATTATTACGATCTCGATCTGCGCGCTGAGCGTTCTGATCTGCGTGTGGAAGGGCTTTTTGAAGATAGCTCTTAAAACGGGCGCAATTGCGATCGCCGCTATCGTGGCAAAGTTTGTAGGTCCGATGCTCGGCGAAAAATTTATTCCCGATATATTCAAGGCATCGGGAAAAATGAGCGCTTCCGCGGCTGATAAGATAAACGAAACAATAGCTACCGTTGTGGGAACTGTCGTCCTATTTGTTGTGCTCTTTATCCTGCTCAGACTCATCTCGGGTCTTATAGCCAAGGCGGTCACAAAGGTGACTCATACGGGAAAGGCAGACAGGATCATCGGCGGAATATTCGGTCTTATTCTCGCGGTGGCAGTGGTATTTTTGTTTGCCGAGGGGGTAAAAATATATGCAGCCATAGCAACGGCAATAAAACCCGATTACGCGATATTCGATACTCTTGAGAGCTCACTTATCTTCAAATATTTCCTTTGATAGGAACTACATAATACAGAAAGTTTAAATTTTCGCGAGGTAATACACTGATATGAAGTTGAAAAATATTCCGAATATCCTGTCGGTCATAAGGATCATTCTGGTGGTCGTTTTCGTAATAGTTTTCTTTTGGGTAGACAAATACGTCGCAATGGTGGTCTTCCTCCTTGCGGGAGCTACCGACGTGGTTGACGGATATCTGGCAAGAAGAAATAATTGGATAACAAATCTCGGCAAGATACTCGATCCCTTTGCCGATAAGCTTATGCAGTGCACGGTGCTGATAAGCCTATATATCGAAAAGCTTATCCCCCTTTGGTTCGTTGTGCCCTTTATAGCCAAGGAGTTCGTAACGCTGCTTATGGGTCTTATCGTAATGAGAAAGAGAAGCGTTGTGGTGGTAAGCAAGTGGTACGGAAAGATGACGGTATGTCTCTTTTACGCGACGGTGGTGCTTTCGGTCCTCATCGCCGATATGCTGAAGGACAATATAATACTGACGATCATAGTATTTCTCCCCGCAACTGTATGCGCCCTCCTTGCCTTTGGCGCGTACGTCAAGCATTATGCGGGACTCAGACATAAGACCGAAACGGCAGAAAATAATGAAGAGAAAGCAGAGACGGCAGACGCCGCTGATAAAGTATAATTATGGTAATGTGTTCAAAATGCCGCAAGAGAGTTGCGGTGGTATTCGTGGCTAAGGTCGAGAACGGAAATAAGGTGACCGAGGGACTTTGTATGAAATGCGCAAAGGAGCTCGGTATCCCCGTTGAGACAATGCTCGGAAACGTTATGGATAAAATGGGTATTCCCGCGGAGATGCTCGAAAATATGGAAGGGGATATGAACAGCTATCTCGAGGAGAACGGACTTCTTCCTTCCGATAATGATGATAATGAGGACGGCGGCGCTCCCGCAATTCCGCTCCCTCAGCTTTTTGAAAATCCCACCTCAAAGCCCACGAATAAAGAGACTCCTATGGGCAATCTCGGCGGCGCTAATAGAGAGAAGAAGGAAAAGGGAAAGAGATATAAATTTCTCGATACCTATTGCCGCAATCTCACAAGACGCGCGGCAGAGGGTAAGCTTGATAAGATAGTGGGCAGAGAAAGAGAGCTTGACAGAGTTATTCAGATACTCTGTCGCAGACAGAAAAACAACCCCTGCCTTATAGGAGAGCCCGGTGTCGGTAAAACGGCTATCGCCGAGGCACTGGCGCAGAGGATCGCCGAGGGAGAAGTACCTTATAAGCTTCGCGGAAAGCAGATATACCTTGTGGATCTGACGGCGATCGTTGCGGGAACTCAGTTCAGAGGACAGTTTGAGTCAAGAATACTCGGACTCCTCAACGACGTAAGAGAGGCGGGAAACGTGATACTCGTTATCGACGAGGTGCATAATATAGTGGGAACGGGGGACGCCGAGGGCGGCGTGAATGCCGCGAATATCCTGAAGCCTGCTCTCTCAAGAGGAGAGATAAGGATAATTGGCGCTACCACTCTTAACGAATACAGAAAATATATCGAGAAGGATACGGCTCTCGAGCGCCGCTTCCAGCCCGTTACCGTCAACGAGCCCTCCCTTGAGGAGACAGTCCTTATGCTCGAGGGGATAAAGCACTACTATGAGGAATTCCACGCCATCAAGATACCCGCCTCGGTAGTCAAGAGAACCGTGGTGCTCTCCGAGCGATATATTACAGACAGATATCTGCCCGATAAGGCGATCGACCTTCTTGACGAGGCGGCATCAAGACTCTCGCTTTCAAGCTCGGTGCTCAACGAGGCGCAGAGCCTTCGTGAGCAGCTTCTGACGCTTAAGGAGAAGAGAGAGGCGGCAGAGTCGCAGACACCCACGAACGAGAGCGAGTCACAGAAGCTCTACGAGGAGATAACCAAGATAAAGTCGGAGGAGATACAGGTGTCGGAAAAGCTCCGCGAGATAGAGCCCTCCTGCGAGAACGTTGTCCTCGGTGAGGAGGATATAGCGAACGTTATCGAGGTATGGACGGGAATACCCGCCTCGAGCATAAGCCAGAATGAATTTGAAAAGATAGACACCCTAAATCAGAGACTGAAGAGCAGAATTATCGGTCAGGACGAGGCTGTTGACGCCGTGTCAAGAGCGATAAAGCGAAACAGAGCGGGGATATCATATAAGAGAAAGCCTGTCTCATTCATATTCGCAGGACCTACGGGCGTCGGTAAGACCGAGCTCGTAAAGACTCTTGCCGCCGATCTCTTTAATTCTCCCGAGACGCTTATAAGACTTGATATGTCGGAATTTATGGAGAAGCATTCGGTGTCGAGAATAATTGGAGCTCCTCCCGGATACGTCGGCTACGACGAGGCGGGTCAGCTTACCGAAAAGATACGCCGCCGTCCATACTCGGTAATTCTCTTTGACGAGATCGAGAAGGCTCATTCCGACGTGCTGAACGTGCTCCTTCAGATACTCGACGACGGCAGAATAACCGACGCGAGAGGAAAGACGGTAAACTTTGAGAATACCGTCATAGTAATGACCACAAACGCGGGCTCTGATAACTCCTCGGCAACCGTTGGCTTTGCCGAGAACGCTCAGGTCTCGGCAAAGAATAAGACGATGAAGGCGCTTTCAGCCTTCCTTCGCCCCGAATTTATCAACCGTGTTGATGAAATAATAACCTTCAATTCGCTTACCGAAAAGGATTTCTCAGAGATCGCGAAGATCATGCTCGGAGAGCTTAAAATGGCGCTGGAGG
Source organism: Oscillospiraceae bacterium (assembly GCA_015064085.1). Lineage (GTDB taxonomy): Bacteria > Bacillota > Clostridia > Oscillospirales > CAG-272 > HGM12713. The sequence continues at coordinate 23,105 of SVSX01000002.1, forward strand.
AGAAGTCTATCTCCTTTAAATTCAGCGACGAGGCTGCGGAGCTTATCGCGAGGGAATCCTATTCTCACCGCTTCGGCGCGAGAAATATGAGACGCTATATCTGCAGAAACGTTGAGGATGCCCTCGCGGAGAAGATAATCTCCGACTATGAGGGGCAGATCAGAATTGCGGCACTTTCGGTGAACGAAGAGGGAAAACTTGTTGTTGAGTGTGCATAATGATGAACGAAAAATGGTTTTCGCTGAGTATTTCAGATATTGAAAAAAAGTTAAAAACCAACGCCGCCTCGGGCCTTAGCCCAAAGGCGGCTCGTTCTCGTTACAAAAAAAGAGGCTCGTCCTTTTACGTAAAGCGCAAAAAGAGCTCGATGTCTCTCTTTGGAGAGATAGCGGCGGATTTTGCTCTTGTTCTCCTTGTTATATCCTCGGTGGTGGCGCTCTGCTTTACCGAATATACCACGGGAGTCACGCTGGCGCTTATATTGGCGGTCAATCTCGGGATCTGTCTCGCGCTGAGCTACAGGGCTCAAAGGCTTTTTGAGTCGATGTCGGTCTTCTTCCTGCCGACCACCACGGTGGTAAGGTCGGGAAAGGCGTTCTCGGTGGATCACGAGCACGTGGTCGTGGGTGACGTCGTTCTTCTCGGCGAGGGTGACGTTATCTCCTTTGACGCGAGACTCATTACCTCGGATAACCTCAAGGTCGTGATGAAGCTTGACAGAGAGCTTGAGCGCGAGTGCGAAAAGCTTGCGGAGGGGCTTGTAAGGGAAAATGAAAACGACGTATCGGCTATGGTCAATATGGTCCACGCGGGGTCGAGAGTGATCTCGGGCGGAGCGAGAGCTGTTGTGACGGCGGTGGGAAGATACACCTACTACGGAGCTATGACCGGCGGAGTTGAGCTTCCTGAGCTCAGGGATATTCCGAGAGGATTGAGGCTGCTCAAAAAATATTGCTCCTCCTTCGGAATGCTTGTGACGATCTCTCTGCTGCCTTTCTGCTTCCTCAGTCTGATTTTCAGCAAGGGAAACGTTACTCTGCTTACGAGCTTTACGGCGGCACTGGCAATTGCCGCCTCATCGATGTCTCAGCTTGCCACCACCGCTTGCCGTATATTCTTTGAGAAGCAGGCAAAGCGAGGTCTTGAGGGAGCTAATAAGTCGATAACCAAGAGCTGCGAGATAATGGATACGCTCGTATCCCTTGAATACGTTTTTATGCTTGACGGAAGCGCCGTCAGCGACGGAGTGCTTCATTTTAATAAGGCGATCTGCGGCGACGGTGAGCTCTCGGGCTTCAATGCCATTAGCAGCTCGGCAAAATACTTTGCCGACCTTGTATCGCTCTATAATTCTGCTGAGAGCAGAACTCTTACCACGGGTATCCACGCCCCGGGAAGATTCAGACTCGCCCTTGACGAATTTACAGGAAAGTGCGGTGTCGACAGCGAAGCGCTGAAGATAAGATGCTCGGTCAGCGGATACGTACCGGGAGATTCGGGAGATAAGACCGACAAGCTCTTTTTCAGCGACAGCGGAAGACGGTTGGTGCTTAACGTCTCGCAGAAGTCAGAGGCTATCGAGAGATGCTCAAGGGTCTATATCGGCGGCTCGGAATGTGTACTCAGCGCCGAGGGCAGAGAAGCCCTTTCGGCTGAATATAAAAAATACGCTAAACGGGGAATGATAACTCTTGTATTTACCGTGTCCGAGAGCGAGTTCGGCGGAAATGATATCTTCGCGGGAATTCTCGTGCTTTCCGAAAGGATAGACGAGTCCTTCTATAATACTCTCTCTACCCTTAAAGGTATGGGGATCAAGACTATCTCCTTTGTGGGAAAGAGAAGCGGCAATCCCTACGAACGCTTCGAGCTTTCCTCACCGACCTTCGGAAGGGCGGTCTCAAGGAAGGATTTTGACACCGCGGAAGTTCCGCTTTCCTATAAATTCGGAGAGATAGATACATACAGAGGCTTTTCGCCCGAGGAGATAGGCGGTTTTATCTCTATGATCCACGCCGAAAAGAAAAAGGTGGCGGTAATATCTTTCTCGGATGCCTACGAAAAGCTTCCCGAAAAGCCCGACGTGGTGATCACCTGCTCGGCACTCAGATATAAAATGTCGGGAAGGTTTGAGGAGGAGATAGAGTCGGTAGAAACGGCGGGGGCTTCGGACAGTCTCTGCTGCCGACAGGACGTTAAGGGAGGCGCTGACCTTATAATCCCACGGCCTGACGGCAAACACGGCGGACTTGTCTCACTGAAGCGCGCCTTCTTCCTTGCGGGTGCGGCGTATAATAACCTTGCGGGATTTTTCAGATACGTGCTTTGCAGTCAGTTTATAAGAATAGTTTGCGTGATGCTCCCGATGCTCTTCGGTGAAGCGCATCTCGACGCGAGACACGCGCTTTTCTGCGGATTTTTGCTTGATCTCGGCGTTATGGCTGTCTTTGTAAATGAGCTGTGCGGAATAGAAAACGCGAAGGGCTTTCGCTCGATCTCGGGCGAGTTCAGGAGTCCCGCTCGGAATAACGCGGGAATGATAATCTCAGCGGTGGCGGGCGGACTTACAGTTTGTTTCCTTCCTAATATAATGGGATACGTTGGTGTCATCGGTCAGTATTTCTATGAAACAGAGTATATGTTCTTCTCGATGATACTCCTTCATATTACGGTGATGTATTGCATAAGGATCGACAACGCAAGGCGCTTTGGACGTTTTTCGGTCAACCGCGCGGCGCTCTGGCTCGTGCCGTCGGTGCTTGTTTTCTGCGTCGCCTGCTTCCTTGTTGAGCCCATCGGAGTATTCTTCAACGTGCTCGAAATAAGCGCACCGTATCTTTTCCTTACGGCTGTGCCTTCGGCGGTGACGGCGATACTTTACTTTGTTATCGGAGACCTGAGACTCGTACCCGAGGAATGAAAATATGAATATGCGGATATTTCACGAGCATAGATTATAACGTGCGGTGATATATCCGCATAATTATTTTTGGAGGATAACGATGGAAAGATTAAGCACTTGTGATCTGAGGGAAAAAGAGGTCGTCAACGTCTGCGACGGCGCAAGGCTCGGTTGTCCCTCGGATTTTGAATTCTGCGCCTCGGACGGAAGAATAACTGCGCTTGTAGTCCCGCGGGGAGGGGGAATATTCGGGTTTCGTAGGGAGGACGATATCATAATCCCTTGGTGCAAAATAGAATGTATAGGCTCGGATACCATAATCGTCAAGCTCTCGCCGGAGGAATACCGAGTGCCGTGCAAGGATAAAAAGAAAAAAAGCTTCTGGTGATTGTAAACAATTTGTTAACTTTCAGAAAGCTTCTTGCAGTATATTAAATAATATGGTATAATCTCTGTAGTTGCGCTGAACTGTTTGAGCGCAAAAATAAAAATACACACACATGGTCGCACAGCGTCACGGTGTCACTCACTCGAGGGATTAAACGCAGGGCTATGTGGTGGAAAAAACCGAAGGAGGACATTAAAAATGTCAGTTATTTCAATCAAACAGCTGCTTGAAGCAGGCGTCCATTTCGGACATCACACAAGAAGATGGAACCCCAAGATGCAGGAGTACATCTTTACCGAGAGAAACGGTATCTACATCATCGACCTTCAGAAGACCGTAAAGAAGTTTGAGGAAGCTTACAACTTCGTACGCGATCTTTCCACAGAGGGCGGCACGATCCTCTTTGTTGGAACAAAGAAGCAGGCTGCAGACGCGATCAAGGAAGAGGCAACACGTTGCGGAATGTACTACGTAAACGTTCGTTGGCCCGGCGGAATGATGACAAACTTCAACACCATCAAGAGATCCATCAGCCGTCTTAACAGCCTTGAGAAGATGCAGGAGGACGGAACATTTGATCTTCTTCCCAAGAAGGAAGTTGCTATCAAGCAGAAGGAAATATTCGACCTTGAGAAGAACTACGGCGGTATCAAGACTATGGAGAGACTTCCCGACGCAGTGTTCATAGTTGACCCCAAGAAGGAGAGAAACGCAGTTCTCGAGGCAAAGAAGCTCGGTATTCCGGTAGTTGCTATCGTTGACACAAACTGCGACCCCGATGATGCTGATTACATCATTCCCGGTAACGATGACGCTATCCGCGCTATCAAGCTCATCTCTGCGGCACTTGCTGACGCTGTTATCGAGGGCAGACAGGGCGAGCAGATGGAAGAGGCAGCAGAGGCTACAGAGGCTGAGGCTGTTGAGGCTGCAGAAGCAGACGCTGAGTAATTTATTATAACTATTGTAAATATTGTAACGAAAGGAAGATATAAAAATGGCTAACATTACAGCTAAGGACGTTGCAACACTCCGCGCAAAGACAGGTATCGGAATGATGGAGTGCAAGAAGGCACTCGTAGAGGCAGACGGAAACGTTGAAGAGGCTATAAAGATCCTCCGTAAGAGAGGCGAGCTCAAGGCAGAGGCTAAGTCCGCTACCAGAATCGCTGCTGACGGAATCGTTGATATTATGAAGGAGGGCGACGTAACAGCAATGGTCGAGGTCAACTCTGAGACAGACTTCGTTGCTAAGAACGCATCCTTCCAGGAGTTCGTAAAGAACATTCTTAAGACCATCATCGCAAACAAGCCCGCTGATCTCGACGCTCTTATGGCATCGAATTATATCGACGGAAGCACTACCGTTGAGGCAAAGCTTAAGGAGATGATCTTCGTTATCGGAGAGAAGCTCAGCATTCGCCGCTTCGTAGTAGTTGAGGGTGTAACAAGCACTTATATCCACGGAACAGGTACTATCGGTGTTATCGCGTCCTTCGACGTAGACGCTGAGACAGCAGCTAAGGACGAGTTCGTTGCGTTCGCAAAGAATATCGCTCTCCAGATCGGTGCATACCCCACTCCTTATCTCGATCGTGATTCTGTTCCCGCATCTGTTATCGAGGAAGAGAAGAACATTCTTATGGCGCAGATCGCAAACGATCCCGCAAACGCTAAGAAGCCCGCTCAGATCATCGAAAAGATGGTTACAGGTAGAATTTCCAAGTTCTACGACAACAACTGCCTCCTTGATATGTCCTATGTAAAGGACGACGAGCTCAAGGTTGGTAAGTACGTTGAGAAGACCGCTAAGGAGCTTGGCACAACCATTAAGGTAACAGGCTTCCACCGCTTCGAGAAGGGCGAGGGAATCCAGAAGAGAGAAGAGAACTTCGCTGACGAGATCGCAAAGCTCACAGGCGGAAACAAGTAATCGCTCAATATAATAATTGAAGACAGAGAGATGTTCTTTAAGAGCATCACTCTGTTGTCACATTGTTTTTGATATTGCGCTGAAAATATAGTTCTGAACTCGGATAGCAAAACATAATTGAAAAATGATGAGGAGTCATTATGAAACGAATATTAACTGTTTTAGTTGCGCTTATACTTGTACTTTCCTGCTTCGCCGCTTGCGACAAGGGGTCGGACGCAGAAGCCGAAAGCAGCAGGCCATTCACTACACAACCCGCAAATCAGCTTGAATACACGCTGAATTCCGACGGTAATGGATACACCGTTACAGGAATAGGTACGTATACGTCAACCGATCTGATTATCGATACGTATAACGGGCTTCCAATAACCGAGATCGGATTTGAGGCGTTCAAGGGAACGGGCATAACGAGCGTTACGCTTGGAGACTCGGTAACCAAGGTCGCAAATCAGGCTTTCTCGGGATGTAGATCTCTTAAAAGTATTACCATAGGCACGGGAATAACCAATATGGGTTACTTTTCCTTCGACGGTTGCGCGGCGCTCACAGATGTATATTATAACGGAACGATTGAGTCCTGGTGTAATATTTCTTTCGGTGACGCAGGTAATCCCATGTGGCTCAATGCCAAGTTCAACCTCAAGAACGCATCGGGTGGGTACGATGTGATCACTAAACTCGCGATCCCCGAAACGGTAACAGAGATCAAGGATTACGCGTTCGAGGGCTTTGACTCGCTGACGAGCATAGCAATACCCGATACCGTTATGAGCATAGGCAAAAGCGCTTTTAAGGGTTGCGCGGGTATCACGAGCATAGCTATACCTACCTCGGTAACCGAAATATCGGTCCATGCCTTCAAGGGATGCGAAAAGCTTGAGAGCGCTACCTTCTTGAATACTGAAAATTGGGTAAGAGGCCGCTCGGGAAATACGATTTCTATACAATCAAGTGAGCTTCAGAAGCCTAAGACAGCGGCTGAATATCTGACGAAAACCTTTGTAGAGGATTCCTGGCAGGTAAAAAAATAAGAAAAACTCTCAAATTCATAAAGAGCAAATATGCAAGACGAAAAAATCTTGTATATCTGCTCTTTTTTCTTGAAAAAAAGAAAAATGTATGATATAATTGTCATATATATATGTTCGAAAGGAGTCGAACACTATGAATAAAGAGAATGTATTTGATAAAATAGAGTCGTTCAGACATAGAGATGTGGATAAAAAGGACGGACTCGTGAGGATAATGACCTCGAATATTTACTATACTCTGGACGAGACCGAGGAGGAAACGGAAAAACGAATGGAGATCCTCGGAGGCTATTATATGAGATTTCTTCCCGATTTTCTCGGACTTCAGGAGGTCTCAAGGCGCTCAAGACCTTTGCTTTTAAAACAGATATCCGAGAAGTATGCCTATACTCAGGTCATAGAAGGAAAGTCAAATTATACTCCCTTGATGTATAGAAAGGATCTTTACGACGTGCTTGAAACAGACTTCAAGATATTTGAGGGACACGACGGCAGTATGTGGTCTTATCAGTGGGCGCTTTATAGCTCCAAGGAGGTGCGTGAAAAGCAGATCATACATATGAATCTTCATTACCATTTCGCCTCCACCGAAACGAGACTTAAGGACGCGGAGGAGGTAAACCGTAAGATTAAAGAGCTTATGAAAAAATATCCCACAGCGCCGATATTCGTGACGGGTGACTATAACTGCGGTGTCAGCACACCTGAGTTCAAGGCAATGTGTGAGGGAATAAAGCTGAATTCGGGAATGCTCCTTACCGATGACAACGACGGATATAAGTCATTTTGGCATCACCCGGGTGAATACGAGATCGCAGAGGATACCGAGGAGATCGACCATATATGCGTGACCGAGGAAAGAGCAAGGGTCGTGCTCCATCGCAAGATCAGGGATAGATTTATCTGCATTGAAGGCTCTGACCACTGTCCCGTATATATAGATGTTGAAATATAAAATTTTTAGGAGAGCTTATGAAGAAAATAAATGAAAGAATAAAGTACGGATATGAGTCGCCTATGGCGGAGATCATTAATATCTCCGTGGGAGACATACTCGCGGCATCGGGGGATATCGTCGATCCTGAGGAGGGAGAAGAAGAGAAGAATTGGTCTAAATTCTATTGATAAAATTTTCCGAAAAAATTTTTAAAAAAATTTTATAAAACCTATTGACAAATAGAAAAAGTGTGGTATAATTTATTTGTAATCATTCTTAATAAGGAACAATTATGAATAACAAAAGAAACACTTTGCAAAAACAGATCGTGTATGAGACCTTTGAGGCAATGCACAATCACCCCTCGGCAGGAATGGTTTACGAGGCTGTAAATGCCAAGTTCCCGGGGATAAGCAAAGCGACCGTCTACCGTTTACTTTCGGAAGCAGCAGAGGAGGGGAAGATACTCAGACTGAAGCTTGGAGGTTCAGCAGACGACAGATATGATATCACACTGAAAAAGCATTATCATATCGTGTGCAGAGAATGCGGCGCTGTGGCTGACGTTGAGGTTGACTTCGACGACGAGCATCTTTCGGCAAACACGGTTGGAATGGAGGGCTTTAGCGTAGAGTCCTGTAACTTGGAATTTTGCGGTCTGTGTGCAGACTGCTTGAAAAATCAAAAAAATTAAAAAATATTTACTAAAAGGAGAAAAAAGCTATGAAAAAATGGAGATGTAAGATTTGCGGAGAGATCGTTGAAGGAGATGCAGCACCCGAAAAGTGCCCCCTTTGCAAAGCTCCCGCTGAAAAGTTCGAAGAGGTAGTTGAGGATAAGATGACATGGGCTGCAGAGCACGTTGTAGGCGTTGCTAAGGGCGCACCCGAGGAGATCATTGAGGGCCTTCGCGCAAACTTCAACGGCGAGTGCATGGAGGTAGGTATGTACCTCGCAATGTCCAGAGTTGCGGCAAGAGAGGGCTATCCTGAGATCGCTCTTTATTGGAAGGAAGCAGCACTTGAGGAGGCAGAGCACGCAGCAAAGTTTGCTGAGCTTCTCGGAGAGGTAGTATGCGACTCCACAAAGGAGAACCTCGCAGTAAGAGTTGCGGCTGAGAACGGCGCAACAGCAGGTAAGTTTGAGCTTGCAAAGCTTGCAAAGCAGCTGAATCTTGATGCTATCCACGACACAGTTCACGAGATGGCAAGAGACGAAGCTCGTCACGGCAAGGCATTCCAGGGTCTTCTCGAGAGATATTTCGCTAAGTAATTAAAAACCAATAAACATAAGGCTTAAAACACCGAAGAGCGACCGCAAGGTCGCTCTTCTTTTATGCACGGTTTGCAATAGCTTTTGTGATTTCTAATTGAAATTTTTTAATTTGTGCCAAATTTGTTATAGACAGAAGGATATCTTTGAGTTATAATATATTTATAAAATTTGTGTGTTGAAAGGAAAGGTATTATGTCACGAATCAATATCAACATCGACGGACTTATTGAAAAAGCAGAGCAGACAGTTGCATCTCATAAGTTGGGAAAAGGAGACTATGCACGTTGGCTTTGGCAAAACGAAAAAAATGACCGTGTGCTTGGCTCTAATCCATACGGTGTAGCCGATGCCGCTAATACCCTTTACATGATAGGCGATTTCCCACAGGATGATGAAGAGCGCGCTGAATTTGTTCGTATTCTGAGGGAGTTCCAAGATCCCGAAACAGGCCTTTTTCATGAAGATACACACCATACTTATCACACAACAGCCCACTGTACTGCGGCACTTGAACTTTTTGATAAGTTTCCCACATATCCTTTCACCGCGCTTAAAAAGCTTGATGACATAAACGAGCTTTACGAGTTTCTTGACGGTCTTGATTGGTTGGATACTCCATGGCCTACATCCCATAAGGGTGCGGGTGTTTTCGCAGCAAAGGTGATTGTTGAAAGACCTTCTGTTGAGTGGCAGAAGGCGTATTTTGATTATCTTGACAGTCATTGTGACAAAAAGTACGGAATGAGCAGAGAGGGTATGATAGAAGCACTTCCCGAGGACAAAAGACATATAGATCACCATCTTAACGGATGGTTCCATTATTGCTTTAATTACAATCATTGCAAACGTCAATTCCCGTGTATCGAAACCTTTATAGATACGCTTATTGATATGTACGTAAATCAAAAGCTTCCCAAAAAAGTCTTTGGCAGATCGGTTGGATTCCGTGAGATAGATTGGGTATTCCCGTTAAATCGCGCCACATGGCAGGTTGGATATCGCAGAGAAGACGCAAAAGAGGCTATGCGCGATTTTGCGACAAAATATATCGAATATCTCGAATCTGTTGATATTAATAATGATGACCGCTGGAACGATCTTCACTCGCTTTTTGGTTGTGTGTGCTGCCTTTCAGAGCTTCAGCTTGCGCTTCCGGGTGAAATAATCTCCACAAAGCCGCTTAAAAACGTACTTGACAGAAGACCGTTTATTTAAATTGGATTACATCGAGAGCCCTCATTTGATGTCTCCTTCGAAAATCTTTCGTTTTATTTCTTATTGACAGGGCTTTTTGAAAATAATATACTGAAAAAATGAAAGGAGAGAAAGATATGAGTTCATTTGGATTCAATATTTTTGATTTCGGTGCTAAGGGTGACGGTATTACCGACGATACCGCCGCAATTCAGGCGGCAATAGATTTCGTGGCAGAGCGAGGAGGGGGCAAAATACTCTTTCCGTATACCAAAGGGGGATATCGTATTGCATCTCCCGCAATTGAAGAGGTAGACGGAAAGCCCGTTCGCTGAGAACGGCGCAACAGCAGGTAAGTTTGAGCTTGCAAAGCTTGCAAAGCAGCTGAATCTTGATGCTATCCACGACACAGTTCACGAGATGGCAAGAGACGAAGCTCGCCACGGCAAGGCATTCCAGGGTCTTCTTGAAAGATACTTTGGCTAATACTTAAAAGTCAATAAATATAAGGCTTTAGACACACAAAGAGCGACCAAAAGGTCGCTCTTCTTTTATGCTTATATAGGCACAATGCTTAATTAGTTAGCTATTCATAGGGCTCTCGGTAAGATCTAATTCCTCACCGTCCTCTGTGACTGTTTTTATGGCGTTGTGTGGAACGTTGATTGAAAGCTCCTTTCCAAAAAGCATTATTTGGGTGTTATGCTCTATGCCGTCAATGTCGAAGCAGCGAATAACGCTCTTGTCGGTTTCCTCTGAGTTCTTTATAGCTGAGACTATCAGTGTGTCGTCGTCGCATTCGTAACATCCCATCCTTTCGGGAAGAGAGCCGTGATGGAAGCTTGCCATAATGATCCTTGGCGCAAAATTAAGCTCAATAGCTTTTTTCTCTGTATCGGAAATGCTTCTGTGAGCAAATACCGAATAAGCAAATTCGGATACGCCTTGATCCATATATTCGCATTTGTTGTCTCTGTCACCGTAATGATCGGCATATACCGCGCCGCGAAGAACGGTCAATCTCATTTCATTTGACTCGGTGTCATAGCCGTATTTCGAATCGTTTGCGACAGCTAATTTTCCGCTGATAATGAAGCTTCCGCAGGGTTCTTCTCCTGAATATGCCGTTCTTTCTACTGTGCCGTATGGAATCTTTGCTCTGACGCTGTTTTTACTCATAGGAAAGGTAAATTTGAGGGTTCTGTGCTTTTCGTGAAAATCTATTTTTGCTTTAACGTACACTCTGTCGTCATCCGCAAGTAGAGAAAAGTCTCTCGTTACGGTGGAAGTATTGAATGTAACTGTGGATCTGAGTGTTACTCTCACAGGTCCTTCCTCGATGATCTCAAATATCGGGTTTCCAAAGCACCCCACAGTATCCCCAAGACTTGTCTTGTCGTGAGCCCATGTGTCGCAATCGCTCTCGTCAAGCAATATCGCACTGCAGGGGCGATCGATCACATATTCTCCAACCTCCTTGTCAAAAAGCTTGCATATGTCACCTGTATTTGAATCGAACTCAACGCAAAGTCTGCTGTTTTCAAGTCTTTGATTTGATATCGACATAGAAGAGCAGACCGTCAGCTTGCTTTCTTGTTTTGTGAATATTCTGTAGGTTGTATATCCGAGAGGAGGAATCTCTGCAATAAATGAGGTGTTATATATATCTCCGTTATGTCTTGTCTGCTCAGCTCTGGTGAGCTGGAAGGGGATCTCTTTTTCGTCAAATCCCGTTACTTTGCTTGCACGCTCGTTAACGCTGACACACGCATGCAGCTTCCAAGTGTGAGGATTGAATATAACAACCGGTATTCCCAAGCTCTCACTTTCCCATGTCTTTTTGTTTTTTATCATAGGTGACGGTAGCTCATTATCTCCAAGTGTGTCGATATCAAGCACGATCTTCTGCATAGCAAAATACATCTCTTGCTCGGTTATGCTCATCGTTTCGCCAAAGAGATAAGAGGCATCATTATATGCGCTCTTGATGGAACAGCCTCCGAGTATATCGTGGAACTGATTGAAAAGAAGATTTTTCCAAGCCTTGTTGAGCTTCTTTTTGGGATATTTGTAATCGGTCAGCTTGCTTGACATTGTGCAGAGCTTTTCTGCGGCAAGCAGATTTTGCTCACATCTTCGGTTTTCCTTTTTTATGTAGCTCAAAGCACTGTAGCAGCCTCTTGCGTGATGCTGAAGCTCACCCGAGATAGTGGGGAGATCCTTTTTGTTGAGATTATCAAAAAACTCATCGGGAGTAGCAAAGATACCGTCCGGTATATTTTCCTTGATTTCATTAATCAGTGCTATAGTAGGTCCGCCGCCGTGATTGCCGACTCCGTAAAAAAGCATGGAATCGTGCATCAGGCTATCCACGCATTTCTTTGCCTCGGTCAATACTTCCATTGTCGGACAGCCATAGCTTATCGGTATCCTGTAAGCTGTTACGGCACTTCCGTCGTCGCTTTCCCAATTAAAAAGGTATTCGTCGCGGTTCTGCTCGTTTGGTGAAGGACGCATAAAAACATAGCTGTTCATACCGCTTGCTTTCATTATTTTGGGGATAGAAGCATTGTGGCCGAAGGAATCCACGTTGTAGCCTGTTTTTGCTGTTATTCCGAATTTTTCCTTAAAATATCTCTGAGCAATAAGGCTATGTCTTGCAAGGCTTTCTCCACTTGGAATATTGCAATCGGGCTGAAGAAACCATCCGCCCGTTATACACCATCTTCCTTCTTTGACTCTCGTTTGTATTTCCGCGAACATATCGGGATCAAGCTTTTCAACGATCTGATAATAGGAAGCGCAGGCGCTTGTGTACTTGAAATCGGGGAATTCCTTCATTCTGTCAAGCGCGCTCCTATATGTGGCGAATATTTCGGAGAATCCTTCCTGCCATCTCCATAACCAAACGGGGTCAATGTGTGAGTTGCCTATCAAGTATAATTTGCTCATATCACTTCTCCTTGAATTAATAATGATTTTGACTACCCATTATTTTATACCTCAAAGAAAATATGTACAATGGAAAATCTTTTTATGTATATTGCTTTTCTTTGGTTTATTTGATATAATATATAAAAAGGGGTGAGATTCTTGCGGATATTTAAAAACAAAGACTATATAAAAAACGATATTATAAGCGCCTCCCAAAAGAGAGTTGTAAAGGACTGCAAGCATCACGGTCACGAATTCTTTGAAATTGAATATATAATTGAGGGGTCGGGAATATATGAAATAGATGGCAGGGAATACCGAATAGCTCCAAGCACACTGTTTTTCACAAAGCCAACAAATGTTCATGCCATTAGACACCCAAACGCGTCGATAATAAATGTTATGTTTACATACGATCTCAAAAATGACATTGTAGATATCAGCGACTTTCTTTTAAATCAGACACCTTGTTTTCATTTGGATGATAAGACAAATGATTTCTTCAGAGTAATTTTTTCTGAGATAGTGAGGGTGAATGAGAAGGAGGCGGAATACGCGATGACGCTTTTGAAGTGCGTGCTTTACCGATTGTCTGAGAGTAATGGCAAAGCAAACGTTTTTACACAGGCATCATCCTATGTGCGAAAGGCGGTAGTGTTTATTCACGAGAACTTTGCCTCGGATATCGGTCTTGGGGTAACGGCAAAGCACGTAGGACTTACGCCGTCATATTTTTCTGACCTATTTCATAAGGAACTTGGAGTTACGTTCAAGTCATATCTTGACGAGATCAGGTTTTCATATGTGAGAAAGTTGCTTAAATATACAGATCTTTCGATAAAGGAGATACACTTTCGAGCAGGATTCTTTGATTATACTAATTTCGAAAGGCGATTCAGAAAGCGGTATGGGATCACCCCCACCGCATACCGCGTAAAAGAAAACAACAAATGAAAACCAACAGGCAGAGCATTCGCGGCTCTTCTTGAGAGATACTTTGGCTAAGAAAATCCTCACTATGGCGATTTGAAAAAATATTGTGAATAATTATCGCATTACATTGAAAGAGCATCATTCCTATGATACAATTAATACAATACTCGGTGAAAAGTGTTTGTGTAAACAGTCAGATCAACTATGAATTTATTTAACGGAGGTTTTAAAAATGACAAAATTTCAAGAAAAATTGATTGCGGACGGCTATTGTGACGATCGCGGTGCAGGTTTCTGCGCAACTGCCACTAAACTGCCCAAAGGTGAATACGGTATTGTGGCTCTCTGTGTAAACGGAAATAAACTAAATCTGTTTGGTGTAGATATGAAAAGTAACATTGGCAAATTGTTGTATGTGGTGAATCTGAAGCAAATTGAAAATTTGAAGATTCGTACAGGACTCTTAAGCCAGGTATTGAAATTTGATTATGACGGTTATACCTATTCTTTTACAAATTTTGTTGGTGTAAAGCCCGCCTTAAATGTGATTAAAGAAGAGGCCGGTAAACGATAAATTCCGATTTACCGGAACAAAATAAGAGCAGGACTTGCGGGTCCTGCTCTTATTTTATTGTATATTCGGTTTGACTTGATCTGCGATCAGGCGTAAACTATGAGAGCGATAAGATCGACAGGCTCACTTCCGTTATTCGCGACAGAGTGTCCGTTTCCCGAGGAGACTACAGCCGTGTCTCCAACGCACAGAGGATATTCTTTGCCGTTGTCATTATAGGTCGCCTCACCTCTTACAACGTAAAAGAGCTCACTTTCGTTCTCGTGAACGTGGTATCCTATCGATGCTCCGGGTTCAAGATGGATATTTCCGAAGAGTCTTCCTTTTTCGTTGAGCTCGGCGGAGGAGACGAACTCGGTCACGTAAACAGTACCGTTCCCACCCTTCATATTCTTTCTTGCGTCTGCCTTGCATTCACTTGCTTTGATTATCATAACATTCTCCTTTTTTATGAGATGATTTTTTATAACACAGCTATTATAGCATACTAAACGGAAAAAGTAAATAATGAAAATAAAAAACAGCGCGGAGCACGTTTTTTGTTGATATTACCGGATGTTTTTTCCCTAAAGGATTGTATTTTTTTTTAGACCGTGCTATAATATCAAATAAAGTTATTTTTATACTTTTAGAAGATCATAAAAAGAGGTGGAAAAATGAAGCTTATCGATAAACTTTGGAACTGGGGGCATCTTGAGGGGTCGCACAACGATTGCACACCGCTCGACTGCAAAATGACGCCCGAGGAATTCGCGCTTGAGTACGGAATAAAAAATGCCTTTGTGGTGTCTTACGGAGGGAATATCCGTCCGCCGTTTATGGATCTTGCAAACAGATTTTCCTGTCTCAAGGAAATAAAATGGTCGGTGCTTGGTGACGCAAGTACCCCTTTGCCCGAGTCGGAGCTCGGAAATACCGACGACATTATTGATGCTTTGGAGTCTAAGGCGAATATTACGGGTGGGGTAGTGGACGATTTCTTTTCTCCTCAGCGTATGGAGCGCTTTACGCCCGAGGTGCTTAAGAAGATCAAGAACAAGCTCAATGAAAAGGGCTTGGATTTCTGGTGCGTTCTCTATGATCATCAGATGGAGCTCGAGCTTGAAAAATATATGGATTGCTTTGACGGCGTGACCTTTTGGCTGTGGGGCTGTGACAAGATCAATGATATGGAGTACCATTTGGAGAAAATTTTCGCTCTGGTAAAGGATAAGCCTCTGATGCTGGGAATCTATCTTTGGGATTACAAGGGAGGCAATGGTGGAAATCCAATGGATCCCGTTTTGTTTGAAGCACAGCTTGCGAGATACTTTGAGCTGTTGAAAAACGGCAGAGCTGACGGCGTTATATTCTGCTCGAGCACTGTTGGAGACGCAGATCTTGAATCGAACAGGATATTGAAAAGATATCTGCGCGACAACGGTGATCTCGAGATATAAGCCTGAGCCCAAAAAGCTTTTAAAAATAGATGTATCCTATTGCTATTTGGAAATTATTATGATATAATTGTTTCAATAAAACACATTTTGTTGAAGTATTGGAGGATTTATGAAAAAAGTATTGAAGCTTTATACCGATACCCCCTTGATCCTGCGTATCGCGATCGGGCTTGTAATAGGTATATGCCTCGGAATTTTCCTGCCTAAAGCGACCTTTGTTGAAATTTTTGGCAACGTATTTGTGGGCGCACTCAAGGCTATCGCACCAATTCTGGTGTTTATTCTTGTTATCGCGTCACTCTCAAGCGCGGGTAAGGGAATAGGTAAGCGATTCGGAACTGTCATCTTCTTTTATATTCTGACTACCTTTCTCGCGGCTGCTTGTGCTGTTCTCGCATCGTTTATCTTTAAGGTGAAAGTGCCGCTAACGATCGCTCCCGAGCTTAACTCCGCTCCCACGGGACTTGGCGAGGTCTTTAGCGCTTTGCTTGGGAATATGGTCGCAAACCCTATTTCGGCTATAATTAACGGCAACTATATCGGAATTCTCACCTGGGCAGTCATTCTTGGTCTCGCGCTCCGTCAGATAGCGTCGGACGGTACAAAGGAGATGCTTACGAATCTTTCCGACGCCGTTTCACGTGTGGTCGGTTGGGTAATTCAGCTTGCCCCGTTCGGCATTATGGGATTGGTATTTTCATCTGTCAGTGAGTACGGCTTGAATATCTTCCTTGATTACGGAAAGCTTCTGCTTGTTCTTGTGGGATGTATGCTTTTTGTGGCGCTTGTTATCGACCCTTTGGTCGTTGGCATATCCCTTCGCCGCAACCCCTATCCGCTTGTATTCAGATGCTTCCGCGAGTCGGGGATCACCGCCTTTTTCACAAGAAGCTCGGCGGCAAATATACCTGTCAATATGAGCCTGTGCGGCAAGCTCGGGCTTGACAAGGAGTATTATTCGGTAGCTATTCCTCTCGGCGCTACCATAAATATGGACGGCGCGGCGACCACCATTACGGTGCTTTCGCTTTCGGCGGGATTCTCTCAGGGAATCGAGATAAACATATTACTTGCGATCCTTCTTTCCTTTGTTGCTACTCTCGGAGCGTGCGGCGCATCGGGCGTTGCGGGCGGATCGCTCCTGCTCATTCCTATGGCGTGTTCGCTTCTCGGGGTATCTTCCGACGTGGCGATGCAGATGGTGGGTATCGGATTTATTATCGGCGTTGTTCAGGATTCTCTTGAAACGGCGATCAATTCCTCAGGCGACGTGCTTTTCTGCGCGACCGCCGAATACCGTGAAAGACTGAAGCGCGGTGAGGAGATACCTAAATAATTTAATATATATTAATATAATTAACCACAAAAATGGGGGCTGTCACAAATGTGAATTTGTGACAGCCCCTTTTAGGGGATAAATGGGATCTTTTTATTTATTTTCGGACTTTTTCGGTCTTGCCAAATGTGACAGCCCCGCGGTCTTTTTTAATGTTTTCTCCAGGCAAAGGGAGAGAAGAGTATCAGCATAGGAATGATCTCAAGTCGACCTACAAGCATTGTCAAAGAAAGGACGATTTTTGAAAACGCCGAGAAATCGGCAAAATTGCCCACAGGACCGACAGCTCCAAGTCCCGGACCTACGTTGCTTATACAGGTCAGTACCGCCGTGAAGGTGGTTTCAAAGTCGAATCCGTCTACCGATATAAGCAGTGCGCTTCCGATAAGTACAGTGACGTGGAGGGCGAAATGGCTTGTGGCGTTTCTCACCGTCTCGTCGGGAATCGCCTCTCCGTCGAGCTTTACCACGTTTATCGAGCGAGGACGCAGAATGTGCTTGATCTCTCTTCCCATAGTTTTCATTAGAATGATCACGCGCGAGATCTTGAGTCCGCCCGCGGTCGATCCCGCACAAGCACCTATCAGGGTGAGGACCAGCAGCAGCATCTTTGAAAATGTGGGCCACAGATCGTAGTTCAGTGTTACAAATCCCGTTGTAGAGATGATAGACGTGACCTGGAAGAAGGCTGTTCGAATGCAGCTTTCGAGTCCCGAGAAGCTCTTCGCGATATTAATGGCTATAAGCAGAGTTGCTGTAAGACAGATCGCAAGATAGCACCTGAGCTCCTCGCTTTTGAAGGCCTCCTTGAATTTTTTTATTAGAATAAAGAAATATATGTTGAAGTTTATACCGAAGATCATCATAAATATTGCGATGACCCATTCGGCGGCGGGGTTATTATATCCCGCGATAGAGTCGTTAAGCACCGAAAAACCGCCCGTTCCCGCAGTGGCGAAAGAGGTTACAAGGGCGTCGTAGAGTGGAAGTCCGCAGAGGCAGAGGGCAATTACCTGAATCGTAGTAAGAACAAAGTATATGCCATAGAGTATAAGGGCGGTCTGCTTCATTTTCGGAACGAGCTTACCCTTTTGCGGTCCGGGTACTTCGGCTCGCATAAGGTAGTTGGTCTCTCCGCCCGCAGAGGGGAGGATCGCGAGAATAAATACCAGAACACCCATACCGCCTATCCAGTGAGTAAAGCTTCGCCAGAAGAGAATACCTTTTGGAAGTGACTCTATCTCTCTGAGTATAGTCGAGCCTGTGGTGGTAAATCCCGACACCGTTTCAAAAAGGGCGTCAATAAAATTCGGTATAGCTCCGCTGATAACGAAGGGAAGCGCACCGAATAGCGAGAGGAGTATCCAGCCTGCCGCAACGGTAACGAAGCCCTCTTTCGTGTAAAACTTAATATTTTTTGGCTTGATGCATACAAAGGGGATCGATATCGCGAATAGTAGGACAGCCGTTATCAGAAACGGCGTGATGCTTTCGCTGTATATGAGTGACACACCCATAGGTAGAAGCAGGAGGACACCCTCTATAAGCAGGAAGACACTGAGAAGATATCGTATCATTTTGAAGTTCATTATCTGAGTATCTCCTTAAGACCCTTGATTTGGGGGGCGGTGGTGACAACAACAACGGTATCTCCCGCTCCGATAGTGTCGTTACCCGAGGGGATAACGACCTTTTCATTCTGAAGGATGCAGGCTATAAGTACGCCCTCGCGGAGCTTCAGCTCCTTAAGAGGAACGTCGGTAAGTCCGTTGATGCGGGATTTTACCGAAAACTCGAGGATCTCGACCCTGTCACCGAGAAGTCTATGGAGTGACTCGATTTCAGAACCGCGCACACCCGAGAGGGATCTGATATATTTGAGAATATATACGGCGGTCGATGACTTGGGGGAGACAATGCTGTCGAGTCCCACCTGACTGAAAAGCTCGATATATGGAATGGCGCGTATCATAGTCACGATCTTGTTTGTGTTCTGGGTCTTTGCGTACATCGATACGATAGCGTTTTCCTCGTCGATATCCGAAAGGGCAAGAAAGGCGTCTGTCTTGTCGAGCCCCTCCTCAAGGAGAAGCTCCTGCTTTGTTCCGTCATCACAGACCACAGTGCAGCTGAACTGCTCGGCAAGCTCTCTGCAAAGCTCCTTGTTCTTTTCGATAACAGTGGATTGTATCTTTCCGCGCTTTAAGAGATTTTGAAGATAATATGTCGTTCTTCCGCCTCCCACTATAAGCACGTTCTTTACGGGATTTTTATATGCGCCTATCGCCTTGAAGAATTTTGTGATGTCGTCCTCGGTTGCGGTAACGCAGATGGTGTCACCCTTCTGAATACTGAAAAGACCCGTGGGGATATATGCCTTTCCGTCACGGAGAACGGCACAGATCAGAAATCTTATGTTGAGCTTGATTCTCAGCTCATTGAGGGTCACGTTGCAGATGGGAGAGTCCTCGGGTACGAGATACTGAGCCACCTCGACTCTGCCCTTGCAGAAGGTATCGAGCTTAGTTGCCGCGGGGAAGCGGAGAGTGCTGTATATCTCCTTAGCCACAGCCAGCTCGGGGTTTATGGTAAGCGATAGGTTGAGGTCCTTTTTCATAAGCTGCATAAGCTCGGAATATTCGGGGTTGCGCACTCGCGCTATAGTGTTCTTGACACCGAGCTTTTTTGCCGCGAGACAGCAGAGAATGTTGATCTCGTCGCTCGAGGTCACGGCGATAAGAAGGTCTGCCTTCTCCACGTCGGCTTTTTTCAGCACAGAAAGCTCAGCGCCGTTGCCCATAACGCCGAAGACGTCGCATTTATTTGATATCTCTGTCAGCGCCGACAGTGAAGAATCAACAACTGTTATGTTGTGGTGCTCCTCCATAAGCTGATAGCAGATCGACGCACCGACCGTTCCGCATCCTACAATGACGATATTCATAAAAAAACCTCCTACGCTTATTTAACTATAATTATAACACCTTTTTTTGATTTTTTCAATACAATTCGAAAATAATATAAAAACAGTGCCGTTCAAAAATGAGCGGCACTGCTTTTAATGTATATGCGTATTTTACTTTACAAAGTGCCAGACCTGCATCTCGCACTCGCCTCTGTTAGCAAAGGCATAATAGGGAATGAGGGTGGCTTTTGTCTCCTCAAGAAGCTCTTTTCTCTCGCGGTAAAGGGGAGCGTTTTCCTCCTTTTTGCGCCTGTACGCCTTGATCTTAAGAGTCGGCACGCCGAGTGTCGGATGAATACCCTCCTCAAATCCTGCGCCGCCGTCGAGTCTTATATCGCGTATCATCTCGCCGTTGTCTGCGCTTTCCATACAGTATACCACAGGTCCTCTCATAACGGCGTATCTTCCGCAGTCGAAGATCGCCTCGGGTCTTGCCTCGATAAATACCGTGGGCATACCGAGATCAAGGCTGAGGGTCTCTCCGTCACTGAGGTCAAAATATGCGTATCCCTTTGTAGTCTCGCCCGTGTAGCTCTTGCACCAATAGGGTATTCTGACGGCAACCTTAAGAGCGCTTCCGTTGACAGTAAGCTCAAGCTTACCGCTCTCGGGGAAGTTGGTCTTTTGTGTCACCTTTATTTTTTTTCCGCCGACCACGGTCTCGGTCTCACTGTTCATATACTGATGAACAAAGAGCGTGTCATCACTCGCCGAGTAAAGGAAATTACCTATTGAGGCGATAAATCTCAGAATGTTGGGAGGACAGCAGGAGCAGTCGAATACCTCCTTGCGTGTCGTGCTCGGGAAGTGTATTGTTCTTGACGAGTCGGACGCGCTGACGTCACGCTTGTTCATATATGGAATTATCTCAAGAGGATTTTCGTAGAAGAAGGAGCGTCCGTCAAGTGAAACCGAGGACAAAAATCCGTTGTAGATGACTCTTTCTATAGTGTCGGAGTATTTTGAGTTAGCATCGAATTTCAACATTCTGTTGGCGAAAAGGGCAAGTCCAAGGGCGGCACAGCTCTCTGTGTAGGCGAGAATGTTTGAGAGATCGTAATCCACGGTGAATGCCTCTCCCACAGAGGAAGAGCCGATACCGCCCGTGATGTACATTCTCTTTGTTATTATATTCTCAAATAGCGTTTCGCAAGCCTCAAAAAGCTCCTTGTCGCCTGTGTGGTAGGCAAGATCAGCCATTCCGCAGAAAAGATACACGGCACGGACCGCGTGGCCTTCAGCTGTTGTCTGCTCTCTTACGGGCAGGTGTGATTGACTGTAGCGCGGGTTGCTTGACTCGACTGAGCATCCCCTCTTGTCGATAAAGTGCTTTGCGAGAGCGAGATGCTTCTCGTTTCCCGTGACCTCGTAAAGCTTCAGAAGTGCCAACTCGATCTCCTCGTGTCCGGGGGTGAAAAATCCCGTGTCGGCGTCGGTCACAAAGCGCTTCTCAATATAGTCGACGTAGTCGCACATAAGCTCGAGAAATCTCCTCTTTCCGGTGGCGTTTGCGTAGGCTATAGCCGCCTCAATGAGGTGACCCGCGCAGTAGAGCTCGTGCCAATTTCTCGTGGTAAATATCTTGTCGGGCTCGACGGTTATGAAATAGGAGTTGAAATAGCCGTTGTCAAGTCTGTTCTTTTCAATGAGTGAGACCACCTTGTCAATGACCGCCTCGGCTTCGGGCAGCGGAGCTTCCTCCAAAAGATAGGCAACGCCCTCTATCCATTTCGCCACGTCGGAGTCCCAGAAGATATGGGGCTTCAGGGGATCGCCCTCCTTCCAGTTGCACTCAAATGCGTCAAAGCGTCCCGTTTCCTTGAAGCGATCGTAAACCGCACCAACGGTGACGTTTCTCAGCATATCCTGCTTTTGTTTCCAAAATCCGTCGGTTATTTTTGTGCGTGAAAAGTCTACGGTGTTCATAAAAAACCTCCTGAAATTCGAATTAAAGCTTGAAAATAAAAGCTTTTTATGGTAAAATTATATCAAATAGACAAGTTGCCTTCAACCTACACAGAACGAGAAAAGGAGCAAAAATCCGACTATGTACGAAAGCGTTGAATTTGTTAACGGCGGGAAGTTCACCTCGCGGGGAGTCTGGAAGCATCCCGAAAGAAGGATAGACACAACCGAAATAATTATTGTAACAATGGGAAAGATATATATAGCCCTTGACGGAGTAGAATACGAGCTCGGTGTCGGAGACGTGCTGAGGATACCTGCGGGAGTGCTTCACGGAGGCACGAGGGAGAGCAGTGAAACTGTGTCCTTCTATTGGCTTCACTTCAAGGGCGGAGACAGTGAGAGCCTTCCTCCCGTCCTCTCAAGACCCGAAAGTATATATCAGGCGGAGCTTCTGGCAAGGCAGATACTTCATTATTCCAATACCGAGGGCTATCCGAGGCAGTGCGGTACTCTGCTTTTGCGGGTACTGCTCGTTGAGCTCGGGTATGCCAGAGTAGGAGACGAAAGCAGTGGCTATAAACTCTACTGTGAGATAAAGGAGTGGGTCAGGGCAAATTGCGATATGCCGATAAAGGTATCGGACGTGGCAGAGCGCTTCAGCTATAATTCCGATTACGTCAACAGAGTGTTCAAAAGATATTATAAAGACGGTCTCAAGGCGTATATAGATCAAATGAAGATGCAGAGGATAAAGCACGACCTCGTCTGTACAGATATGCCCCTGAAGGAGCTCGCGCAGAAATACGGCTTTTCGGAATACAAGTATTTTCTTAAATATTTCAAGTACCACGAGGGGGCAACTCCAAGGGAGTACACCCGCGCGTATTATAATATACATACCAATACCAAGTAGTTCACATAAAATTAACAATTGTAATTTCCAAATTGTCCTTGTAAAACGACTTGATTTGTGATAAAATTTAGTAAAATCGGGGTAAAAGGTTTGTTTGAGAGATCAGGCAAAAACCTTACTCACTATTGCACAAAAACGGAGGCACACTATGGTACAAAATGACGAAAAAGTGTACGGCGTATCAAAGGAAAGACTTGAGCTTCTTTTTGACGTCGGAACATTTGTCGAGCTTGGCGCATACACAAGACGCCCCACCTCGCCCGAGGAGTACGAAAGCGTTGTTTGCGGCTACGGAGCAGTTGACGGAAAGCTTGTTTTCGCCTTTGCTCAGGATAGCGGAAGAACAAAGGGCGCGTTTGGAGAACGCCACGCAAGAAAGATTGCCGATATGTATTCATTGGCAGTGAAGAACGGAGCGCCTGTTGTGGGCGTGTTTGACAGCGCGGGAGCAGTGGTATATGACGGAGCGTCGGCGCTCGCGGCATACGGAAAGGTAATGAAATGTGTTTCCGACGCGTCGGGAGTTATCCCTCAGATCGCAGTGATCGACGGCGTTTGCGGCGGCTCTGCGGCTGTTATCGCTTCGATGTTCGACCTTACGGTAACTATCGAAAATAAATCAAAGCTTTACGTTAACTCTCCCTTTGCTGTGGGAGATGAAATACTGAAGAAGGGCTTTTCTTCGGCGAACGGACTTTCCGCCGCTGAAAAGGCGACCGAGGCTGATGCCTTCGCATACGTCAAGCAGCTTCTCGGAATGCTTCCTCAGAACAATGCAGAGGGCGCGGTCATAAACGACCTTACCGACGACATAAACAGACTCGTTGGATTTGATGCCGAGAGCTATGATCCCGAGGCACTTATGGCTCAGCTTTCCGATAACGGCAGATTTGTCAGAGTATATAAGGACTACGCCGAGAACCTTTGCGCGGGCTTTGCCGTATTCGGCGGAGTTGCGGCGGGCGTGGTCGCCTCCGACCCCAAGAATGGCGGAGTTCTCGATATAAACGCGGCAAGAGTTGCCGCAAAGCTCGTCTCCTTCTGCGACAGCTTCTCGATCCCCGTGGTAACGCTTGTTAACAGCGAGGGACTCGACGTAAGCGCAGAGGCAGAAGGCGCGTCCTACGCATCCGAGCTTTCAAGACTTGCTATGGCTTACGCATCGGCAGAGAACGCAAAGCTCACTGTCGTTATGGGCAAGGCTTACGGTGCGGCATTCACGCTGCTTGGCTCGAAGTCGGTAGGCGCGGATATGGCATACGCTCTTGAGGGCGCGGCTATAAGCGTTCTTTCCCCCGAGGCATCGGTTGCCTTTGTTTGGAACGACAAGGTCGGCAAGGACGGAGCGACCAGAGAAGAGGTCGAGGCAGAGTGGAAGGAAAAGTGCGCGTCGGCTGCCGAGGCGGCTGAGCGAGGCGAGATCGATGACGTGATCGAAGCGTCCGAGCTCCGCAAGCGCATTTGCGCGGCTCTTTCAATGCTTGCCTTTAAGGCAGAGGGAAAGCCCTCGCGCAGACACGCTGTAATGCCTCTTTAATTCGGAGGTGCTTTTATGAATTTTGATCTTATGATGTCCGGTATCGCACTGGCAATAAGAGCGGACGGAACTTATGAGCCCTTTTCGGCAGACGCCTTCGCCTACGTCGGACAGATGATGCTTCTCGGAATGGGCGCTATCTTTGCCGTACTTGCTATCCTTTGGGGTGTACTCACGGTGTTCAAGTTTGTATTTGCCGAGAAACCTATTAAGAAAACACTTGTTAAGGAAGAGCCAAAAGCTCCCGAGGCTCAGACGACGGTTGTCGAGTCAGTAGAGGAAGCTCCTTGCTCTGAGGCAGACGACGGCGGAGATCAGCTCATCGCCGTTATAACAGCCGCCATTGCCGCATACAGAGCGGCAGAAGAACCCGAAGCGGCGGCAACGGGATTCCGCGTTGTGTCCTTCCGCAGAGTGGGCGGCGGCAACGCGTGGAACACGAGAAAATAAATTTTTGAAAGGTTAAGGTTATAATAATGAAAACTTATCTTATTGCCGTTAACGGCGTTACCTATACAGTAGAGGTACAGGAGGTCGCTTCCGCTGCCTCCGCACCCGTAGCAGCTCCTGCTCCCGCAGCAGCACCCGCACCCGCGGCAGCACCCGCACCCGCAGCAGCACCCGCTCCCGCGGCAGCACCCAAGGCAACAGGCGCAAAGGGCGCTGTGTCCGTAAAAGCTCCTATGCCCGGCAACGTAGTCAAGGTAAACTGCAAGGCAGGCGCGGCTGTAAAGAAGGGCGACGTTCTCGTTGTTCTTGAAGCTATGAAGATGGAAAACGATATTTGTGCTCCCGATGACGGAGTAGTCGCAAGCGTTGAGGTATCTCAGGGCGCATCTGTTGAGACAGACGCAGTTCTCGTAACTCTTAACTGATTCCTTTGCATAACAAAATCTTTGAAAGGAAACAGTGGAAATGCTTCTTGATAGTATCAAAAATTTCTTGACGTCAACAGGTATTGCCGATCTTCTTGCTACCGAAGGCTGGTGGAAGACCCTTATAATGATAGCGATTTCCTTTGTTCTCGTATATCTTGCTATCGTCAAAAAGTTCGAGCCGCTGCTCCTGCTTCCGATAGCTATCGGAATGCTGTTGACCAACCTTCCCGGCGCGGGAATGTTCCATCTTGAATTCTTTATTCAGGAGGAGGTCAATTATGCGCAGGTGCTCCACGACGGAGGACTTCTTGACCTGCTTTATCTCGGAGTCAAGCTCGGAATTTACCCCTGTCTGATATTTATGGGAATCGGCGCTATGACCGACTTCTCACCCCTTATATCCAACCCGAAGAGTCTGCTCATCGGAGCGGGCGCTCAGTTCGGAGTATTCGTAGCCTTCGGCGCAGCTCTGCTTTCGGGTATGTTCACGCCTCAGGAGGCGGCGGCGATCGGTATCATCGGCGGTGCTGACGGACCTACCGCGATACTCGTTACAAAGACCCTTGCCCCCGCGCTTCTCGGAGCTATCGCGATCGCGGCGTACAGCTATATGGCGCTGATACCGCTGATCCAGCCTCCGTTTATGAAGCTGATCGTAAACAAAAAGGAAAGAATGATAAAGATGACGGCTCTCCGTCAGGTATCCAAGACCGAGAAGATCCTTTTCCCGATCGTGGTTACCGTGGTGGTCGCCCTTGTCATTAAGGACGCAGTACCCCTTGTGGGCTGCCTTATGTTCGGTAACCTTCTCAACGTCTGCGGTGTGACCGACAGACTCTCTAAAACAGCTCAGAACGAGCTTATGAATATCGTAACAATATTCCTCGGAATAACCGTTGGAGCAACGGCAAGCGCGGATAACTTCCTCCGCCCCCAGACACTTCTTATAATCGGCTGCGGACTCGCTGCCTTCGTGGTATCCACCTGCGGCGGACTTATCACGGCTAAGATAATGAACTGGATCACGGGAGGAAAGATCAATCCTCTTATCGGCTCGGCGGGTGTTTCCGCAGTACCTATGGCGGCGAGAGTCAGCCAGAAGGAAGGTCAGAAAGCAGACCCCTCAAACTTCCTTCTTATGCACGCAATGGGTCCAAACGTTGCCGGCGTTATCGGCTCAGCGGTAGCGGCAGGCGTGTTCCTGTCTTGGTTTGCCGCTTAATATCAAATGGAGGATAGATTCTAATGGCAAAAGTAAAAATAACAGAAACGGTTCTTCGTGACTCCCATCAGTCTCTCGTCGCAACGAGAATGACCACAGAGGATATGCTTCCGATACTCAGCGCACTTGATAAGGTCGGATATCACTCTCTCGAGGCTTGGGGCGGAGCAACCTTTGATTCCTGCCTGAGATTCCTTAATGAGGACCCTTGGGAAAGACTTCGCAAAATACGCGCGAGCGTAAAGAATACAAAGCTTCAGATGCTCTTCCGCGGACAGAATATCCTCGGATACCGTCACTATTCCGATGACGTTGTTGAGTATTTCGTTCAGAAGTCGATAGCAAACGGAATAGACATTCTCAGAATATTCGACGCGCTTAACGATGCCCGTAACCTTGAAACAGCCATCAAGGCAACAAAGAAGGAGGGCGGACACGTTCAGGCGGCTATCAGCTACACAACGGGTCCCGTTTACACAACAGAGTATTTCACAAATTACGCAAAGACCCTTGAGAATATGGGCGCTGACTCTATCTGTATCAAGGATATGGCGGGACTTCTCAAGCCCTACGACGCTTACGAGCTTGTAAAGGCACTGAAGGAAACTGTAAGTGTTCCGATACAGATGCACACCCACTATACCTCGGGACTTGCTTCGATGACACTTATAAAGGCTATCGAGGCAGGAGTTGACATTGTCGATACGGCAATATCCCCTATGGCGCTCGGAACGTCACAGCCTCCCACAGAGTCTCTCGTTGCGACTCTCGCGGGAACAGAGTACGATACGGGAATCGACCTTTCGGCGCTCGATGAGATCACAAAATATTTCGATCCCATTCGCGCAAAATATCTTGAATCGGGACTCCTTGACCCCAAGATGCTCAAGGTCGACGTTAACGCCCTTATCTATCAAGTTCCGGGCGGAATGCTCTCCAACCTCGTTTCTCAGCTCAAGCAGGCAGGAAAGTCTGATAAGCTGACAGAGGTTCTCGAGGAAGTACCGAGAGTAAGAGCAGACGCGGGATATCCCCCTCTTGTTACCCCCTCCTCTCAGATCGTCGGAACTCAGGCGGTGTTCAACGTTATCGGCGGTGAGAGATATAAGATGGTCACAAAGGAGTTCAAGGGACTTGTTCAGGGTCAGTACGGAAAGTCTCCTATGGATATCGATCCCGAATTCGCGAAGAAGATCATCGGCGACGCTGAAAGGATCACCTGCCGTCCCGCAGACAAGCTCGCACCCGAGCTTGACGAGCTGAGAGCTAAGATCCCTCAGTATCTTGAGCAGGACGAGGATGTGCTCTCCTACGCGCTCTTCGAGCAGGTAGCGCTCAAGTTCTTCGAGTACAGAAAGGCAAAAAAGTACGGACTTGATGCAGGTATAGCTGACGCTGCGCTTGGAGTTCACAACGCTTAACTTAATATAAAAAAAGCACTTATGGCAATCGAGCTGTAAGTGCTTTTTGATTTTTGTCAGAATTAATGTGAAATATCAAAAAAAGACACAAAAAAAGCATAATAACGACCTTATTTTACCGATAAATATGTGATACAATAAGGTATAAACTATATCTTTTGATATCAGGAGGTAAAAATGAATACCAATGCAAAATGGATAAAGACAGTTCCGAGCATAGGCGAGACCTCGCCCGAGTTCAGAAAAAGCTTTGCCGCCGAGAAGAAGATCAAAGCCGCGGAGCTAACGGTAACCTCTCTTGGCGCGTACGTTGCCTACATAAACGGTAAGAGAGTGGGAGATGCCTTTCTTACCCCCGGCTGGACCTCTTACACAACAAGAGTTCAGTCTCAGACCTACGACGTGACCGATATGCTTGACAGAGCCAACCTTATCTCTGTCATCTGCGGAAAGGGCTGGATGTTCAGCGCCCTCGGATCACCCCCAAGAGCCGCTGTCGACTGCTCGGGCATAGCTATCTGCGCAGCTCTTGAGATCCTATATGAGGACGGAACGGGTGAGACTGTTCTCAGCGACCGAAGCTGGGAGGTCTGGTCCTCGGGTATTCTTTACTCCGATCACTATAACGGCGAGATCATCGACTTTACGGTAAAGGGAGAGCTCCTCGGATACGCAATTGAGGACAACGGGGGAAAGCCCGAGATCGTTCCTCAGGTCGGTGAGTTTATAAAGGAGAGGGAGCGAGTTTTTCCCTCGGAGCTCATAATAACTCCTAAGGGTGAGACGGTCATCGATTTCGGTCAGAATCTCGCGGGATACGTTGAGATATCGGTGAAGGGCAAAAAGGGAGACAAGGTGGTCATCAGCCACGCCGAGGTCCTTGATAAGGACGGCAATTTCTATACCGAAAACCTTCGTGCCGCAGACGCGCTTATGAGATATACCCTCAGCGGCGAGGAGCCTGTGCTGAAGCCGATGTTTACCTTCCAGGGCTTCAGATATATAAGAATTGACGAGTTTCCCTCGGAGGTCGATCTTTCCGACTTTACCGCTGTGGCGGTCTATTCCGATATGAAGCGTACCTCTCGCTTTGTCTGTGGAAACGATAAGATCAACAGACTTTACAACAATACTATATGGGGACAGAGAAGTAACTTTGTGGACGTTCCCACAGACTGCCCTCAGAGAGACGAGCGACTTGGCTGGACGGGAGACGCCGAGGTCTTCTGTAAGACGGCGGCTATCAACTACGACGCCGAGAAATTCTTCTCAAAGTGGCTTGGCGACGTGGCTATAGAGCAGACCCCCGAGGGCGGAGTCAAGGGCGTAGTTCCCACCGTCAACGTAAACGGCGGAAGAGTGTCGGCGGCTTGGGGCGACGTTGCGACGGTAGCCCCCTGGGAGATATATCTCGCGTACGGTGACAAGGAGCTGCTCAGAAGAAACTACCCGATGATGAAGAAATGGGTAGAATATATGCATAACACGGGTGTTGAGGAATATCTCTGGCTCGGCGGCAATCACTACGGAGATTGGCTTGCTATGGACGCGGGCTACGGTATCTATAAGGGAGCAACCCAGACCGACTTTATAGCGAGTGCGTATTTCGCTTATTCCACCTCTCTTGTCATAAGAGCGGGAAGAGTGCTCGGCGAGGACGTCTCCTATTTTGAGGACCTTTACACTAAGGTGAGAGCAAAATTCAGAGAGTGCTTTATGAAGGACGGAATGCCCGTGGCGCTCAGAGAATATAAGGACTCTCCTCTCGATAACGGAACAGACAGAGAGCCGAGAAAGATCAAGGACGTTACTCAGACGGCTATCATTCTTATCCTCCATTTCGGTCTTTGCGAGGAGGAGGAAAAGCCTATGCTTCTTAAGAAGCTCGCGGAGCTTATTGCCGACTTCGACGGAAGAATGACCACGGGATTCGTTGGAACTCCCTATATCCTCCACGCTCTCTCTGACAACGGAAGAGCAGACCTTGCTTATGATCTGCTTCTTCAGGAGAAGAACCCCTCATGGCTCTTCTCGGTCAATATGGGCGCGACCACTATCTGGGAGCATTGGGACAGCATAAACGAGGAAGGCAAGATGTGGAGTACCGCAATGAACTCCTTCAACCACTATGCTTACGGCTCGGTGTTTGATTGGATATTCGGCGATATGATGGGTATCAAGGTCCTTGACGAGGGCGCGGGCTATGAGAAGATAGAGATTGCTCCTATTCCCGAGAAGAGAATAGGCTTTGCAGAGGCTGAGATCGAAACAAGATGCGGAAAGCTTGGCGTAAGCTGGAGATACGTTGGAGATAAGGTAAGATACGAGATCTGCGTACCCTGTGGCTCATCTGCAACGCTTAAGATCAAGGGACTTCCCGAGAAGACCTTGCTTGGCGGATGTTATACAATAATTAAGTAAGGAGGTATTGGATATGAATAAAAATGCAAAATGGATAAGACCCACCATTGGAATAGGTGAGGTATGCCCGGATTTCAGAACCGCGTTTGCGGTTGATAAAAAGGTGGTAAAGGCAGAGGCTTTTGTCAGCGCGAGGGGCGTTTACGACCTCTTTATAAACGGAAAAAAGGTCGGAGACGGCTTTATGGCGCCGGGTTGGACCTCAAACTTTGCGAGAGTGCAGTATCAGAGATATGATGTAACCGAGCTTATTGAGAGCGAGAACACTGTCTCTATCATCGCGGGTAAGGGCTGGGCACTCGGAAATATCGGATATCACCGCAGACCTGCCGTGGATTGCTCGATGATCGCCGTTATAGCAAGTATAGAGCTTGAATTTGAGGACGGAACAAAGCAGGTAGTCGCAACCGACAAAAGCTGGGACGTTTATAAGTCCAAGATACTCTTCTCGGAGCTCTACGACGGCGAGACGGTCGACGCGGGAGCTGAGTGCGAGTTTTACGGAAAGGCATCCTTTGACACAGACTCAAAGCCCGCGCTTGTTGAGCAGGTTGGAGAATTTATAACCGAGAGGGAGACGGTATTCGCTTCGGAGTACATCGTCACCCCCAAGGGCGAGAGAGTCATAGATTTCGGTCAGAATATGGCGGGATACGTTAAGGTCAGGATCAAGGCGAACAAGGGCGACAGGATAGTTATAACCCACGCCGAGGTGCTTGACAAGGAAGGCAATTTCTATAACGCAAACCTCCGTGTGGCGGAAAACAGAATGACATATATATGCAGCGGAGAAGAGGACGTATTCGCCCCCAGATTTTCCTTCCAGGGCTTCAGATATATCAGACTTGACGAGTATCCGAAGGAAGAGGTTGATATTTCCGACTTTACGGCAGTTGCTGTTTATTCCGATATGAAGAGGACATCCTCCTTCGTTTGCGGATATGACAAGCTGAACAGACTCTACAGCAACACCGTCTGGGGTCAGAGAGGAAACTTTATAGATATCCCCACAGACTGTCCCCAGAGAAATGAGCGACTTGGCTGGACGGGCGACGCTGAGGTCTTCTGCCGTACCGCAGCTATAAACTACAACGTCAAGAGGTTCTTCAACAAGTGGCTTGGAGATATGAAGCTCGAGCAGCTTCCCGACGGAGCTGTTTTCGGAATAGTTCCGGGTATCACCGACTGCGGAAATAAGATATCAGCCGCTTGGGCAGACGCGGCGGCGGTATGTCCCTGGGAGATGTATCTCGCATACGGCGACAAGGATATGCTGAGGGAATATTACCCTATGATGAAAAAATGGGTGGAATATATGCACGGAGCGGGAGATGAGGAATTCCTCTGGCTCGGCGGAAGCCACTACGGAGATTGGCTTGCGATGGATGCGGGCTACGGCACTTATATCGGAGCAACTCAGGTCGATCTTATAGCAAGTGCATTCTTCGCCTACTCCACCTCGCTGACAATAAAGGCGGGAAAGGCGCTCGGCGAGGATACACGTGAGCTTGAGGAGCTTTACAAGAACGTAAGAGCGAAATTCAGAGAATGCTTTATGCGTGACGGTATGCCGACCTATTATTCCAAGGACGGAAAGCGTTCTGTCGCTTACAATAACGTGGTCACAGAGCAGTCCCGCAGCGGCGTAACACAGACCGCTATAGTGCTGATACTCAGATTCGGTCTTTGTGAGGACTGCGAAAGAGAAGGACTTGTCAATAAGCTTTGTGAGCTCATAGATGAAAACGACGGAAGAATGACAACGGGATTTGTGGGAACACCTCATATCCTCCACGCCCTTTCCGATAACGGACGCGCGGATGTGGCATTCGACCTCCTCCTTCAGGAAAAGAACCCCTCCTGGCTCTTCTCTGTAAACAGAGGAGCGACCACCATCTGGGAGCACTGGGACAGCGTGAACGAGGAAGGCGATATGTGGAGCGACAAGATGAACTCCTTCAACCACTATGCCTACGGCGCTGTGTTTGACTGGATCTTCGGCGATATGATGGGAATAAAGATAGCCGAGGGCGGAGAGGGATACAAGAAGCTCGAAATATGCCCGATCCCCGAGAAGAGAATAGGCTTTGCCGAGGCGTCATACGAGTCGGATCACGGAGAGATCTTCGTAAGCTGGAGATATATCGGCGACAAGGTCAGATATGAGGTAAGAATACCCGAGGGTATCGAGGCAACGCTGAAGATCGGCGGAATGTCCCCGAGAAAGCTCGGCGGCGGAGCATATACCGTAATAAAGTAAAGATAATACAATAAAAGACAGAAACCGCAGGTTGATTTTCTGCGGTTTTTGTGATATAATAAGGTTGCTGAAATTATTTATAAAACAAAGTTGAGATCGGCGATGAAATCCTGCTTCGCAGGGTTATAACAGACGGATTTGATTTCATCCAAGGCAACGCCTTGGATTTCATCTGAGTAAAACGAAGATTTCATCGTGGCATAGCCACGATTTCATTTAACCAACAGAAAAAGAGAGGACATTTCGGCTATGAACCGCTTTGTTCTCTCTTTCTGCTTGTTATATGGGTTTGGGCTTAGCCCATTTGCGTTTGACTAGTCAAATGCGATGCTTTCATTTTTATCAAAGCGAAAATTCTCCGCTAAGGACACCACGCTATTCTGTCGGGGTTTTATCCTTAAGGGCACTATGCTAAAAGCCTTTCTTCTATTTTTCTGAAGACCTCCGCGCGGTCCTCCGAGTCCATAATGGCGTAGATCACGTAATTCCCGAAGCGCCTGACCTCGGCTCTCTCAAGCTTCGGAAGCTCCTCGGGGGCATAGCTCCCTATAAAGGCAGACTTGCCCTCCCGCATTTCTGAGAGATAGCTTTCGGCAAGAGCCGAGAGCTCCTCGGGATCAGACCCCTCCGCAAGATGAAATATTCCAAGCTCGTCGATGTCATTCACCTCGGTGGAGTAGATTATCTCAAAATCGTCGCAGAGTGCCGCGCCGTCAAAGAAAAAGTCAAGGTAGTCCTCACCGTATCGGGAATAATCCTCCGTGTCGTCGCCTATGAGTGACTCCGAGAGCTCACGGCAGCTTATTCCGTCGGAATATTTTTTCGAGGAGCAGGAGGTAAGTGTCAGAGCGAGGAGAAGGGAAAGCAGTAAAATAATTGCTCTTTTCATTGAGTTACCGCTCCTTTATATCCGTGTGTTCTTATATATCCGAGTATCTTTCGGTAAGCCTCCTCGGTAAGGTGATAGCCGTCCCCCTGCTGATATTCGGGGCGAAGCGCGCCGCTCTCGCCCTTCAGTATATCCGCGGTGGAAAGATATCTGAGCCCCGACTCGGCAGAGAGCTCGAGAGACCAGAGGTTGATCTTGTCAATATATCGGTTCAGCTCCTCATAGCTGACCGAATATCGGCTCATATCCATATTTTTTGCCACGGGGAAGGCTGATTGAAGGATTATCACCGTGCTCGGAGAGGCTGCGCGGATAGCAGATATAAGCTTGGAGTAGCAGCTCTTGAAATAACCCTCGCCCTTTTTTATATTCTGAACAGCGCCGTTGAGACCGAAGGTGAGTATCATCATCTTCGGCTTTTTTCGCGCGGCGGCTTCCGAAACGGTCAGCTTCTCACCCGTTTCGGGATAGACGATCTTAACACTTCCCACCGACATATCAAGGGTCATAGTTCCGCCCTCGGGCGCCCATATCTGCTTAGTTTCACTGCCGTCCTTCAAAACCCCGCGGCTTTTCATATGGTAGGTCGTGGATTCTCCGAGAAAAATAATGCTGTCAATATACTCCTCTCCCATATCCTCACTCTCCGAAAGAAGGGCATCCTCCGCGTTTTCTTGCAGAGTCTCCTTTGCGGGAGCGGTATCCGAGCACGCCGAGATCATCGGCAGGATAAGGAACAGTGCGCATATTGACAGCAATCTTTTCATAATAATCTCCTTGTGATTTATGTAGACAAGCTCTGCAAGGAGATCGCTTTATTATTATTTCCCGAACTGAGATCTGTATTCACCGCTCACGTCAGCCTTCGACTTGTATCTTGCGCGGAAGAGGGCGACGAGTGCTGCAACTATGATGTAAACTACCGAGAAAGTCACAAGTCCGACGGTCAGTGTTGAGGCAGGGGGCGAGATCGGGAGCATAAGACAGGCGTAAAAGGCAAAGATCGTGATGATATAGTGCAGAAAAAGCCTCAGAGCCCCGTGGAGCTTTTTTATTTTGAAGATTCCGTTGGCAATAGCCACGAGAATCGACGCCACGAAGAAGAGAAGGACTCTCGAGGCGTCAAGCAGGACCTCTGTGTCGTCAACGTAAACTATAAGCACGATGAGTGCGTAAAGTGCGGTCACAATAGAAAAATATATACAGGCGTTAGTAAATATATTTTTTATAAGCGCTTTGAAATTCATCGATAAAACCCTTTCGACTTAAAAAGTATATGCCAATGATACCACAAATATGTTTTTTTTTCAACAGTAATTTGTAAATTTTAAAAACTAAAATGAAAAAAAGCCGCAAAATGAATATTTTTATAAATATTCATCGAATTCCTTGACAATTCGGGGAGAAAGATATATAATGATTAGTATGGATAATTATGCACATTTATAATATTTCAAATATATTGAAAGGATTTTTCCGAAAATATTCATTTTGGAAAATGTGGTTGCTATGACACGCAGAGAAGCAAGAGAAAGAGTTTTTGAGCTTTTGTTTGAAAGTGAATTCAGAGCTGACGAAACGGCAATAGAGATCTTCGGCACGTCGACCGAGAACAGAGAGGTGGCTGAGGACGACTACGTTAAACGCGCTTACTTCACTATTATGGAGAAAAAGGACGAGATCGACGCCCTTATAGGTGAGCATTCCAACGGCTGGAAGACCAGCAGACTGACAAACGTATCCCGTTCGGTGCTGAGACTCTGTGTTTATGAGATGCTCTATGAGGACAAGATACCTCACAACGTTTCGATAAACGAGGCGGTGGAGCTCGCAAAGACCTATGACGAGGAAAAGGCTCGTGTCTTTATCAACGGAGTTCTCCATTCCATAAAAAGCTCACTCCCCGCAAGAGACTGACTATGAAAAAATATTACGTGGGGTTTGATACCAGCAATTATACCACCTCGGTCGCCGTCGCGGACTCTGAGGGACGGATAGTTGCCAATCTCAAGCGCCCCTTGCCTGTAAAGTCGGGGGAGTGCGGACTTAGGCAGTCTGACGCCCTTTTTGCTCATATCAAAAATCTTCCGTCGATCACCGACGAGCTCTCGGAGGTGATAAAGGGAGAGAGCGTGGCGGCTGTGGGAGTTTCCTCAAAGCCGAGAGACGCTGAGGGGTCTTATATGCCCTGCTTTCTTGCGGGAGTCGCGGCGGCACATTCCTTCGCGGCGGCAGTTGGTGCGAGGGTCAGCTATCATTCCCACCAGAACGGACATATAATGGCGGCAGCCTATTCCTCGGGGAGAGCTGAATACCTCCTCGGAGGCAGATTTATGGCGCTCCACGTTTCGGGCGGAACAACAGAGGCGCTTCTCGTGACCCCTCGCGGGGCTTCCTTTGAGGTCGAGCTCGTCGGAGGAACTCGCGACCTTAACGCGGGTCAGATAATCGACAGAGTAGGGGTCTCTCTCGGACTTTCATTCCCCTGCGGAAAGGCTCTTGAGGAGCTGGCTCTTTCCTATTCGGGAGGGCATAGGAAGACGAGAATTACCGTCAGAGACGGCTTTTGCAATCTTTCGGGGCTTGAAAATATGGCAAAGGGACTTTACGAAAAGAATGGCGACAGCGCTGAGGTGGCGGCGTTCGTGTTCGATTTCATAAGAGACACTCTCATAGAGATATGCAGACAGACCGCCGAAAAATACGGCAGAGTGCCCGTGCTTTTCGGAGGCGGGGTTATGTCTAACCGATATATGAGAAAGGAGATAAGCTCGGAGCTCGAGGCTTATTTTTCCGAGCCGCAGTTCTCGGCCGATAACGCGGCCGGTATAGCTCTTCTTTGCAGAAGAGAGAGTCTTTTTTCTTCGGAGGTATAAGGTGATCGATTTTAACGGCGCTGTAAGTGTAACGGCGCTGAATGGATATATAAAATCGCTTATGGAGCGTGACGAGTTTCTCGCTACCGTCTCGGTAATGGGCGAGATATCGAATTTTAAGCGCAATTCCTCGGGGCATCTTTATTTTTCTCTTAAGGACGAGGGGGCGACGGTCAGCGCGGTGATGTTCCGCGGCGCGGCGTCGAGACTCGCTTTTCTTCCTTACGACGGAATGAAGGTCACGATCCACGGCAGAGTTTCGCTCTATGAAAAGAGCGGACAGTATCAGGTCTACGCCGAGACTATGACTATGGACGGCGAGGGGGAGCTTGCGAGAGCCTATGAGCGCCTGAAGCGTAAGCTTGAGGCTGAAGGGCTTTTCGACCTCTCGAGGAAAAGACCGATACCGAGAATGCCGAAGCGCATAGGTATCGTTACGTCTCCCACGGGAGCGGCTATAAGAGATATGCTGACCGTGACGGGCAGAAGATATCCCCTTGCGGATATCCTCCTCTTTCCGTCGGCAGTGCAGGGGGCGGAAGCGCCTATGGAGCTCCTTGCGGGAATAGAGTATTTTGGCGCGATGAAGAACGTTGACGTTATAATCATAGGACGCGGAGGAGGCTCTGTTGAGGACCTTTGGGCGTTCAATGACGAGAGGCTTGTCCGCGCTGTGGCGGCGTCAGAGATACCCGTCATATCGGCTGTGGGACACGAGGTGGATTTCACACTTTGCGACTTCGCGGCGGATAAAAGAGCGCCTACACCCTCGGCGGCGGCTGAGCTCGCCGTCCCCGACGTTGAGACGATATTTAATTATCTCATTAGGACAGAGAGCCGACTCTTTGGAGCGGCTGATGCGAAGATACGCCGCGCAAAAGAGCGCCTTCGCTCCCTTGAGACAAGAGTGACGGCAACCTCACCCGCGGCAAGGCTTGAAAATTCAAGGCTGAGGGTGCAGAATTATGAAAAAAGGATTCTTACCGCGGCGGAAAAGACCTGCGCCCGATCAAGGGCGGAGCTTTCATCCCTTGCGGCAAAGCTGACAGCCCTTAACCCTATGGCGGCAATTTCCCGCGGATACAGCGCCGTGGAAAACGGCAGCGGAGCTATAGTCTCCTCGGTGAGGTCACTCAGTGCGGGTGATGAGGTCGGCATTATAATGTCGGACGGAAGGGCGTATGCCACGGTAAGCAGAACAGAACCAAATGACAGAAGGGTAGGTAATACCGATGGAAAATAAATTTAAGGACCTTAGCTTCGAGGAGGCAATAAGAAGGCTTGAGGCGATCGCCGCCGAGCTTGAGGTGGAGAACACCACGCTTGAAGCGTCACTGAAGCTTTACGAGGAGGGAATAGCTCTCGTAAGATATTGCAACGCCTCGCTTGAGGCGGCTGAGAGAAAGGTAAAGATCCTCTCGGTCAACCCCGACGGAGAGCTTTGCGAGTCGGATTTTTCGGGAGAAAACACCTAAGGATAAGGAGATAACCGTGAATAAGGATATTATAAAAAAGCTTAAGGAAGATGCCTCTCTTTGCGAGGCGGCTCTCGCGGAGTATTTCGCGAGTGAGGACGAGGATATAAAAAGCCTTCTTGACTCGGAAAAATACTCGCTTTTTGCGGGTGGAAAGAGAATAAGACCATTTCTTGTGATAGAGTTCTGTAAGCTCTTCGGGGGAGACGTGAAGGCGGCGCTGCCCTTTGCGGCGGCTATTGAGATGATCCATACCTATTCGCTGATCCACGACGATCTGCCTTGTATGGACGATGACGATCTCAGACGCGGAAGACCCACAAATCACAAGGTCTTCGGATATTCAACGGCGCTTCTCGCGGGAGACGCGCTTCTCACCCACGCCTTCGGGGTCGCGGCGTCGAACGAATACGTAAGCGCCGAGGTGGCGCTCGAGGCTGTTGCCACCCTTTCCGAGGCGGCAGGCGAGTTTGGAATGGTGGGCGGTCAGGTCATCGACCTTGAGGGAGAGACACGCAGACTCTCACTTGAGACCCTTCTGAAGCTTCACTCGCTGAAGACAGGCGCGCTTATAAAGGCGTCGGCTGTAATGGGAGCTCTCGCGGCGGGCTGCAAAAAGGACTCTCCCGAAATGGCGGCAACTATAGAGTATGCCGCGGGTATAGGGCTCGCTTTTCAGGTCATCGACGATATTCTCGACGTTACCGCTACCGAGGAGACTCTCGGAAAGTCGGTGGGCTCTGACGGCGAGAGAAATAAGACCACATTTATGACCTACTATACAGTAGACGAGGCAAGAGCCTATGCCGCAGAGCTTACGGCAAACGCCGTTTCCGAGATAGCAGACTATGAGGGATCGGAGACATTGACCGATTTTGCGGCGTTCCTTCTGGAACGTGATTATTGACCTTATGGAGGGTTGCTTTGAAGATAGTAAAGGATATATTCGGTAATTACCTTATCGTAGCACCGGCGGTGGCGTGGCTTGCGGCACAGATAATCAAGGTGTTTACGGGAATGTTTGACAAAAGAAAATTCAGCCTGAGAACCCTTCTTTTCTCGAACGGCGGAATGCCGAGCTCACACTCGGCGGCTGTCTGCGCCCTTGCGACGGGCTGTGTGATAAAATTCGGATTTTCCTCATTTGAGTGCGCGATGAGCGGAATTTTCGCAATGATCGTTATGATCGACGCCTCGGGGGTAAGATACGAAACGGGTGAACAGGCAAAGGTGATAAACAAGATCGCAAGAGAGATCTTCTCGGGTAGACCCGAGGATATTAATACAGGACTCAAGGAGCTGGTTGGACATACCCCGTTTCAGGTGCTTATGGGAGCGGCATTGGGTATTCTTATCGGTATTCTGATGTCCTTTGCTATGCTTTGAGGATTATATGAGAATAGATGTGTATCTTGCGGCGTACGGACATACGAGAAGCCGCAAAAAAGCTCAGGATCTTATTGACGCGGGAGCGGTCTTTGTCGACGGCTCGGAGGTGAAAAAAGCCTCGGAGCAGATAAACGAGTCGATCGAGCACGAGATAAGGATAGAGCAGGTATTTAAATACGTCAGTCGCGGAGGAATGAAGCTCGAGGCGGCGCTGAACGCCTTTTCGCTGAACGTCAGCGGAAAGCGCGCCGTTGACGTGGGAGCGTCCACGGGTGGCTTTTGCGACTGTCTGCTCCAAAGAGGAGCGGTGAAGGTCTACGCTGTGGACGCAGGCTACGGTCAGCTCCACGAAAGCCTTGCTGCCGACCCGAGAGTGGTGAATATCGAGCATTTCAATGCCCGTGAGCTTTCACCCGAAATAATAGGGGAGCTCTGCGACGTGGCTACGGCGGACGTCTCCTTTATCTCCCAGACCTATATAATCCCCGCCGTTGCCTCGGTGCTTCGTGACGGGGGAAGCTTCGTCAGCCTGATAAAGCCTCAGTTTGAGGCGGGCAAAGCGGGAGTGGGCAAAAACGGTATCGTTGTCAGCGCGGCATATAGGTATCTTGCCGTAAAGCGAGTTATTGAGTGCGCTCACGAAAACGGATTTGACTGCGCGGGGCTTATAACCTCTCCCATAACGGGGGGCGACGGAAATATCGAATATCTCGCTCACTTTGTGAAGCGGAGCTGTGCCGTGCCGAGAATAACAGATAAAATGATACTCGCGATCACAAAAAATAAAAAGCTGTGAGGCAATATGAAAAAGACTGTACTTATAACTAATTTCAACATAAAAGAAAAGGCAGACGCCGCCTTCCTTGTGGCGGACAGACTTGCCCCCTTTTGCTCGGAGATCAGGATATCCTCCAATTTTAAGGATAAGATATTCCGCTCTCATAAGCACAGAAGGGAATTTACATACAAAAACGCCGACGAGCTCTACGAGGGAGCGGACCTGCTTGTGGTCCTCGGCGGAGACGGCTCTATGCTCGAGGCGGCAAGACGCGCCGCTCCGAGAGATATCCCGATCCTCGGAATAAACCTCGGAAGAGTTGGATATATGACAGAGCTCGAGCTTGATGAGCTCGACCTTATTGAGAAGGTGTTTAATGGCGAATATACTATCGACGAAAGAGCAATGCTCAGGGTTGAGGTGATAAGCCGCGAGGGAAGCGTTAAGAGCGAGTCCTATGCCCTTAACGAGGCAGTGGTTGCGAACGGCACGACCGCAAGGATAATCGACCTCAAGCTTTCGGACAACGGAGTCCACGTTTCGGATTTTCGCGCCGACGGACTTGTGGTGGCGACCCCCACGGGCTCGACCGCATATTCGCTTTCGGCGGGCGGACCTATCATCGACCCGAAGCTCTCCTGCTTCTGTGTGACACCTATCTGTCCTCACTCGCTCCTTGCCAGACCCCTTGTTTTCCCCGACACCGCGCATCTTGAAATACAGAATACCTGCGTCAGGGAAAAGGTGCTCCACCTGACTCTCGACGGCAGAGTCACATACGACCTCTATTACGGCGATATGGCTGTCGTAACAAGATCCAAGCTTACCACAAAGCTTATCAGAGTAAAGGAAAGAAGCTTTTACTCCAAGATAAGAACCAAGAAATTTCTTTGATCGAAGGGATAGATATGAAAAACGAGAGACAGGAAAAGATCCTTGAGCTTATAACTAAATTTGAGATAGAGACTCAGGACGAAATGATAAATATGCTCCGCGCCGACGGATATAACGTGACTCAGGCAACCATATCGAGAGATATGAGAGATCTTAAGCTGACAAAGATGCTTACCTCAAGGGGAACTTATAAGTATACGGTAAACCACGCCCGTTCCCATATGAACAACGTAAAGTTCAACAATGCCGTTGTGGA
This sequence comes from Oscillospiraceae bacterium, assembly GCA_015064085.1. GTDB lineage: Bacteria > Bacillota > Clostridia > Oscillospirales > CAG-272 > HGM12713. The sequence continues at coordinate 64,066 of SVSX01000002.1, forward strand.
CTCGATACTCAGTGTTGATTACGCCTGTAACAATATCGTGCTCAAGACCTACCCCGGACTTGCCCAGGCGGTAGGCTCTGGGGTCGACGCGCTGAATATTCAGGAGATCCTCGGCTGTGTCGGCGGTGACGATACGATCATCGTCGTTACAAGAGACGCCGAATCGGCAAAGGAAATAAGCGAAAAAATAAAAGAGCTGATGAAGACCTTCTGAGAGGGTCAGAGGAGAGGAAATGATCTTTTCACTTCACATTGAAAATATCGCGGTCATAAAAAGTCTTGATATCGATTTCGGCGGTGGCTTCACCGTCCTCTCGGGCGAGACGGGCGCGGGAAAATCAATAATAATCGACTCTCTCGGTCTGCTTTCGGGTGCGAGAGCCGACAAGGAGCTTATCCGAAGGGGAGAGAGCTACTGCGAGGTGTCGGCGCTTTTCTCGGATATCAACAGAGGCGCGAGGGAGCTTATAGCCGACCTCGGCTTTTCCCTTGAGGACGATACGCTGATGCTTTCGAGAAGAGTCAGCCGCGAGGGTGGCTCGGGGGCGAGACTCAACGGAAGGGCAATCCCCCTCTCGGTGCTGAAGGAGCTCAGCTCGGCACTTTTCAATATCCACGGTCAGAGCGATAACCACCGCCTTCTCGATAAGGCAAATCACCTGTCGCTGCTCGACAGATTCGCGGGTATCTGCGACGAGGTTGCGGTCTACGAAAAGAAATATAAAGAGATATTACTGGTCCGTGCCGAAATAGATTCCTTTAACAGGGATATTAGGGAGAATAACCGCCTTCGTGAGATGCTGAGGTATCAGATCGACGATATAAACGCCCTGAAGCTGAAGGCAGGGGAGGAGGAAGCACTCACTGCCGAGTCCAAAAGACTTCAGAGCCTTGAGAGGATAAAAAAGAGCTGTATGCTCGCCGACAGAGCCCTCTCGGGAGGAGAGAAGGGTGCGGGAGCAGTATATCTTGTGGACAGAGCTGCCGCGGCGCTCTCTCAGCTCACCGACGCTATCCCCGAGGCAGAGGCGCTCTCGGAGAAGCTTTTTGATATAAAATATGAGCTTGAGGATATATCGTCCTCGGCGCTTTCGCTCCTTGACGGCTGTGACGAAGATCCCACCGCGAGGATCGACAAGATAGAGGGAAGGCTTGACGCTATCTCGAAGCTCAAAAGAAAATACGGCTCTACGGTGGAGGAGATAATAGCCTATCGTGACAACGCCGAGAAGCGGCTTGAAACGATAGAAAACTCCGACGAGATAAAAGAGGAGCTTGAAAAGCGACTCGAAAAGCTTTCGAATGAGGCAAGGAGACTCGCCGCGGCTATATCGGATAAGAGACGCTCGGCGGCGGATGACCTTATAGCGAAGGTCACCGAGACCCTTGAGTTCCTCGATATGCCGAAGGTCCGCTTTGGCATAAGCCTTGAGCCCACGGCTGACTTTACCCCCACGGGACTTGACAGCGCCGAATTTCTTATTTCGGCAAACGCGGGTGAGGAAATGATGCCGATGATAAAGATCGCCTCGGGCGGAGAGCTTGCGAGAATAATGCTCTCGCTCAAGAGTGTGCTCAACGAGTGCGACGGCATAGACACCGCTATCTTCGATGAGATAGATACGGGTATTTCGGGCAAGACCTCGAGAAAGGTCGGTATCAAGCTCCGCCGTATTGCGGAGGGTACACAGGTACTCTGCGTTACCCATTCGGCACAGATCGCCTCTCTCGCGAACGAGCATCTTTTTATCTCAAAATCCGAGGTGGAGGGCAGAGTGCAGACGGCTGTGAGACGGCTTGACGATGAGGGCAGAGTCGAGGAGATAGCAAGAATTCTCGGCGGAATTGAGATCAGTGACCTTCAGCGGAGCGCCGCAAGGGAAATGATCGAGGAAGGAAAGAAGCTTTGATATGAATAAGACCAACGCAATGCGCCGCCTTGACGCGGCAAAGATAAAATATGAGGTCTGTGAGTACGAGGTGGACGAAAACGATCTCAGCGGCGTACATATTGCCGACAGCATCGGTCTGCCCTATGAGATCACCTTCAAGACTATCGTTCTTCACGGCGACAAAAGCGGATATCTTGTCTGCTGTATCCCTTGCCATAAGGAGATCGATCTGAAAAAGACGGCGGCACTGACGGGAAACAAGAAGATAGAGCCCGTTCACGTCAAGGATCTGCTCGGACTTACGGGCTATATAAGAGGCGGCTGTTCGCCTATAGGACTCAAAAAGCCCTTTCCCACATACTTTGATAAGTCGGCTGAGGAACACGAGCGCATCACCGTTAGCTCGGGAACGAGAGGGGCGCAGCTCCTTGTGAACAGAGCCGAGCTAATAGTGTATCTTAAGGCAAATATTGCCGATATTACCTGATTTTTGAGAGAGCCGTTATGAAAAGAATAATAAAGATCCTAACGGTTTATCGAACAGAGCTTTAAGCTAAAAACCGAAAATGCGTGATCTTTTTAAGAAAATAAGTAAAATGTCTTGAAAAAAAGGTCTGCTTGTAGTATAATATATAGGTTAAGGTAAAATAAATTTTCAGGAGTCAAAAATGATTGAGATCAAAAGAATGATAGCGGCGGCAATAGCCGATAAGATCCGAATGATAAATGAAAACTCGGGTCTTGACGCAGCGGCAGTTTTTGAGATGCTGGAATATCCCCCCGACACAAAGATGGGCGACCTCGCGCTGCCTTGCTTTAAGCTTAGCAAGAGTCTGCGCCGCTCTCCCGTGCAGATAGCCGAGACTATCGCGGAGGGCTTCGAGCTTCGCGGAGTTGCCGAGGCAAGTGCCGTGAACGGATATTTAAATATCAGAATATCGAACGATTATCTCGCGGAGAAAATACTGCCCGAGATACTCGAAAAGAAGGAAAAATATGGTGCGCCCGACCTCGGTGAGGGGAAGACAGTCGTGCTCGACTACTGCTCTCCTAACCTGGCAAAGCCGTTTCATATCGGACACTTGGGAACTACTGTGATCGGACATTCGTTGAAAAAGCTGCACGAGTTCGCGGGTTACAAGTGTGTTGGTATCAATTATGTCGGTGACTGGGGTACTCAGTTCGGCAAGATGATGGTTGCCTACAAGAAGTGGGGCGACAAAAAAACAGTAGAAGAGGGCGGAGTAGATGCTCTCGTGGACCTCTATGTTCGCATAAATAACGCAATTTCCGACGATCCCTCTTTAGCGGATGAGGCAAGAGCCGAATTTTGCAAAATGGAGCAGGGTGATGAGGAAAATCTGGCTCTGTGGCGTTGGTTGGTTGAGAAATCTCTCAAAGCTAACGATGAGACACTCAAGCAGCTCGACGTAAGTTTTGATAGCTATAAGGGTGAGTCCGCATATACCGAGCTTATGCCCGCTCAGGTGCAGAAGCTTCGCGATTGCAACCTTCTTAAAATTGACGACGGAGCGTCCATAGTCGATCTCGAAAAATACGGAATGCCGCCCTGTCTGATCCTTAAGAGAGACGGTTCGTCGCTCTATCCTACCCGTGATATTGCGGCGGCTGTTGACCGTATGGATATGTATAACTTTGAAAAATGTATCTACGTTACCTCAAATCAGCAGATTTTACATTTCCAGCAGTGGTTCAAGGTGGTAGAGCTTATGGGCTACGATTGGTACGATAAGCTTGTCCACGTTCCTTACGGAACTGTTTCGCTCAACGGAGCGAAGCTCGCTACGAGAACGGGCAACGTGGTGCTCCTCAAGGACCTCTTTGCGGCGGCGATCGATAAATCGAGGAGCATAATGGAGGAGAAGAACCCCGACCTTCGCGGAAGAGACGATATCGCCGAGGCTGTGGGCGTCGGAGCAATAGTCTTCTATTACCTCTTCAATAACAGGATCAAGGACATCAATTTCAACCTCGAGGACGCGCTCAGCTTTGAGGGCAACACAGGTCCTTACGTTCAGTATACCTACGCCCGTACCTGCTCGATACTTGAGAAGGTAAAGGAGAGCTACGGCGGCAAGGTTGTAATAAGCTGTGACGAGGAGTCCGCGCTTTTAAAGACCCTCAGCCAATACGAGGAGAGAGTGAGAAATGCCATAAGGGATTACGAGCCCTCGGTCATTGCCCGCTTTATTCTCGACGTTGCCTTCGCGTACAATAAATTTTATCATAACTGCCAGATACTTTCGGCAGAGGACGAAAATGTAAGAGGCACAAGAATATTGCTCACAGAGGCAACGAAGAACGTTCTCGGAAGCGCCTTCTCGCTTATATGCCTTAAGAAAACAGAAAGAATATAACGTACAATTTGAAAGGAAGATAAATTATGTCAGGACATAGCAAATGGGCTAATATCAAGCACAAAAAGGAAAAGACCGACGCTCAGAGAGCGAAGATCTTCACAAAGATCGGTAAGGAGATCTCTATCGCCGTTAAGGAGGGGGGCGGAGACCCTAACTCCAACTCAAAGCTCCGCGACCTTATCCAGAAGGCAAAGTCGAACAACGTGCCTAACGATAATATCGAGCGTATCATAAAGAAGGCTCAGGGAAGCACCTCCGAGACCTATGAGGAGGTAGTTTACGAGGGATACGGTCCTGCGGGAATTGCGGTTATCGTTGAGACGACAACAGATAACAGAAACCGTACCGCGGGTAACGTTCGCTCCTATTTCTCAAAATATCACGGAAATCTCGGTCAGGTAGGCTGCGTAGGCTACCTCTTCGCAGACAAGGGCGTTATCGTTATCTCTAACGAGGACGGCGACGTTGATGAGGATAAGCTTATGGAGGTCGCTCTCGAGGCAGGGGCTGAGGACTTCTCGGCAGAGGATGATATCTTTGAGATATACACCGAGCCCGACGATCTTTATGCTGTAAAGGAGTCTCTTGAGGCTGAGGGCTACGAGATAGCATCGGCTGAAAAGACCAAGATCGCGTCTAACTACGTTACACTTGAGGGCGAGGAGGATATCAAGTTTATGAATCTCCTTATAGAGCACCTCGAGGACGATGACGACGTAATGAACGTTTACCACAACTGGGAAAACTGCGACTGATAAAAAAGGGTAGGGGCTTTTATGAGCAGATATAAAAAGCTTATATCCAATACCCTTATTTTAGGGGCAGGGACGTTCGCCTCAAAGGTGATAGTCCTTCTGATGATGCCCTTTTACACACTGATCCTCTCACCCGAGGAGTTCGGTATTGCCGACCTTGTGGCGCAGACGGCGAATATGCTGATACCGATAGCCTGTATCGGCATATGCGAGGGACTTTTCAGATTTGCCCTCGACTGCGAGGACAAGAAAAAGGTATTTACCACGGGCATCTCTGTCCTCTGCGTGGGAAGCGCGGCGCTTATCGCACTCATATGGATACTCAACGTCTTCGAGGATTTCAGGGGATACGTTCCTCTTATTGCCGCCTACGTTATATGCGCCAATTTTCATTCGGCGTGCGCTCAGTATATAAGAGCGCAGGGAAGGACTACTCTGTTTGCCCTGCAGGGAATAATCAACACGGCGCTCACCGTGGTGCTGAATATTCTCTTTCTCGCGGTATTCCGCATAGGCGCTTACGGATACGTCCTCTCGGTAGTGCTCGGAGACCTTACGGTAACCATTCTGCTTGTATTCGCCGCAAGGCTTTACAGAGATTTTTCTCTCAAAAACTTTTCACGCGTGACCCTTTCGGAAATGCTGAAATTCAGCATACCTTATATTCCGACCACGATGCTCTGGCTGATAATTTCGGTGTCGGACAGATATATCGTGAGAGCCTTCTGTGGTATCGATGAGACGGGGCTTTACGCCGCATCATATAAGATACCCACGCTGCTTACCTTAGTTTGCGGAGTCTTTATTGAGGCTTGGCAGTTTTCGGCGGTGAAGGACGTGGACGGTAAGGAAAGATCGGATTTCTTCGGAAAGGTTTTCGGGGCATATCTCGGACTTATCTTCCTCGGCGCTTCGGTCCTTATCGGCGGAAGCAGGATCTTTACCGATCTTCTTATGTCGGACAGCTATAGCGAGTCCTGGAGGTTTGTGCCGATCCTTGTGGTGGCGACGGTATTTTCGACCCTCGTTTCCTTTATGGGAAGCGTTTACTTCGTTGAAAAGAAGAGTATCTTGTCTATGCTGACAGCGCTTATGGGAGCTGTTATCAACGTGGCGCTGAATTTAATTATGATACCGGACCACGGGGCAATGGGCGCTGCGGTGGCGACGCTTATCAGCTATTTCGCCGTCTATGCCTTGAGGGCATACGATACGGGAAGATATGTGAAATTCAAGCTCCATACCCCTCTTCTCACGGTGAACCTTATTCTGATAGCTCTTCAGATAGGTCTGCTTTTCTATACGGGAGAGAGATGGCTGCTCTCACAGATAGTGATGGTTGCCCTTATCGGCGCGGTGAATATTAAGGGACTTTTGTCGACTGCGAAGGAATTTTTGTCGTTTTTACCTTTCGGAAGAAAAAATAAAGAAAAAAACATCTGATTTTCCAAAAAAATTGCAAAAAGGTATTGCAATTTGAAATCGGATGTGATATAATATTGCACGATGTGCGAAAAAACACAAGAACAAGGGCAGTCCGCTGCGTAGCTCTGCATGAATGCCCGGATTATTAAGGAGGACTGAAAAATGGATTTGATTCAGGCTTTTACAAACGAGCAGCTTAAGACGGAAGTTCCCGTGATCAACATTGGTGACACCATTCGTGTTCACAACAGAATCAAAGAGGGAAACCGCGAGAGAATTCAGATGTTTGAGGGAACAGTTATCGCAAAGCATGGCGGTGGCATCTCCGAGACCTTCACTGTAAGACGTGTTTCTTATGGTTGCGGCGTTGAGAAGACATTCCCGATCCACTCTCCCAACGTTGTTAAGGTAGACATTATCCGCGTTGGTAAGGTTAGAAGAGCTAAGCTCTACTATCTCCGCGACAGAGTCGGTAAGGCATCCAAGGTTAAAGAAAAGATATAATTTCTTTAAGAAAAGATACTGCTCGAGGCTTAAGGGCTTCGGGCAGATCTTTTTTTGATTTGTACCGAAAAATTCTCTTCGGATAAAATTGAATAAATTTTCGGTATTTATAAGCCTAAAAAAGAAAAAAAGAGGTTTACAACACCGAAAAAAACAATTATAATGTAGATGTACAGATATTGCTGTCTCTATTGAAAGGGGGAAAAGCTTTGAGGACCTACCTTCGGCACAGAATATGGAACGTGCTCGATATAAGAGAGCTTATCGCACTCGAGTATCTCGACTTTGAGGGGAAATACAAAAATTACTCCGAGCAGCACGATTTCTGGGAGCTGTGCTACCTTTTTGACGGCGAAATAACCGTTTCTCTTGGCGATGAGAGTCGTGATCTGTCTGCGGGAGAGCTTTTGCTCATCGATCCCGACAGAAGACATTCCTACGATTCATCGAAGGGAAATCTTTCCTCTGCGTTCGTTGTCTGCTTTGAGAGCTCTTCACAGGCTCTTCGCGCGCTTGCGGGGAAAGTTTTTTCGCACAGCGATCTTGCCGCGGCTTGCATGAGGGATATCGTAGACGAGAGCGCAGGCACGTTCAAAATGAACGACGAAGAGCATCTTGAGGCACTATCCGAGCCTAATTTCGGAGGACAGCAGATCATAATGCTTCGACTCGAGCATTTGCTGATCGGACTTCTGCGCGACGTTTCGTCGCAAAAGAATTCTGAGGTGGTTTTTCTTAAGGATGAAAATTTCTATTCCGATCTTTCAAAAGCAATAATAAAGTTTTTTGAGGAGCATATCAGAGAGGAGCTCTCACTTGACGACGTTTGCAGAAAGATGAATTACTCGCGCTCTTTTCTCTGTAAGACCTTTAAGCATCATACCGGAGAGACGATCATGGGATGCTTTAACAGAATGAAGGTCGAGGAGGCAGCGAGACTGCTCAAGGAGACAGAGTGGAGCGTTTCCGATGTCGCGCATTGTCTCGGATATGGCGAGGCGAAGCATTTTGGAGAGCTGTTTAAAAGATATATGGGAATGTCACCTGCAAAATACAGAAAAATGGGGGGAAAAGAATATGATATCAACCGTTTGCGGTGAGATAAACGCACGCGATATAGGGATCGCGTCATCGCACGAACATATTTTCATTGATATGAGAAATTGCGTGGAGCTAACGGGACACGAGCCGCCGATCTTTTACGAGGCATTGAATACCGAAAACCGCGCAGAGGTATTTTCAGATCCTTATGCCATACTTGATAATGCCTTGCTTGAGGGCGTAGACGATGCCGTCGATGAGGTCCTCGATTTCAAAAAATGGGGAGGGCAGACTATAGTGGATTGCACACCCGACGAGATAGGACGCGACCCGCTTCTTCTCAAGGAGGTATCTGAGAGGACGGGGGTAAACATCATCGTTGGCTGCGGACATTACTACCACAAGGCACACTATCCCTACGTAAAGGACGCGAGCGTAGATCAGCTTGCCGAGGAGATGAGGAGAGATATCCTCGTTGGTATCAGAGACACGGGAATAAAGGCAGGACTTATCGGAGAGATAGGTACAAGCGCTGTTATGAGCGAGGATGAAAAGAAGGTGCTCAGGGCGGCGGGTATCGTTGCGGCGGAGACCGGAAAGGCGGTTCACGTTCACACCGACCTTTATACCGAAAACGGATATGAGGTTATAGATATACTCACTTCCGAGGGAATGTCCTCGGAGAAGATATGCATTGACCATATAGACGTTTTGCTTCGTCCCGATTACGTCAAGGCTTTGCTTGACAGAGGCGTTTACGTCGAGTTTGACAATTTCGGCAAGGAATTTTACGTCTCCGCGGAGAGAAGATTTGCATACGACCTTGAGAGGATCGAGATGCTCAAGCAGCTCTTTGATCTCGGATACAAGAATAAAATACTTGTATGTAACGATATATGCCTTAAGACTATGTGGAGAAAATTCGGCGGACTCGGATATTCGCATATACTTCGCACGGTCAGAAAAATGGCAGCTGACGCGGGTATTTCCGATGAGGATTATATGGCGCTGCTTAGCGATAACGTGAGAAACTTTTTAATCTAAAAAATATAAGGAGAAAAACTATGAATTATCCAAAGATTGAAGCTAACGAGTACCTTGTGAGAGTAAACGCTCTCAGAGAAAAAATGGCAGAGGCGGGAGTTGACCTTGTTGTCGGCTTCTCGAACCTGCTTGAGATAGCCATCGTGCGCTATTATTGCGGATTTGCTCCCGTAAATGAGAGCGCGGCTATCGTGATCCCCGCTGACGGTGAGGTCGTTGTCTGCAGCGGTCAGGCTTCCTACGACTACTGCCTCGTGCAGAACAAGCTTCCCGAAAGCCGCATCGCGATACTCCCCGAGATAGGAGAGGTCAGCGGATTTGAATACGACACAGAAGGTCAGCTTGACTTTGCAGAGCTTTTTGCAAGTATCAAGGCAGAGCATCCCAATGTCAAGAAGATAGGCTTTATCGGAAGACTTATATTCCCTGCGATCATTATGAATAAGCTCAAGCAGGTATTCTTTGACGCCGAGATAGTTGATTTTGATGACGTACATTACGAGCAGCGTATCCGCAAGAGTCCCGCCGAGATCGAGGTGCTTAAGACAAACTGGCAGATGGTATCCGAAATGTTTGAGAACGTTGTTCCGAGAATTGAGATCGGAATGACAGAGCGCTTTATCGAGGGTATGTTTGAAGCCGAGATGATGAAGCTTGGCGCAGAGAGCTACGTTCAGGCATTTGCGCCGATGATAGCTACAGGTCCTGAAAATTCTTACATCAGTATGTGCAGAAATACGCTCAGACAGATAGGTGAGAGCGAGATAATAAATATCGGTGCGGGCGTTTGCTACGAGGGCTATAACGGAATTATCTGCTCACCGCTCGTGCTTGGCGAGATCCCCGATAAGATACGTGACGCCGTCAAGTGCGCTTACGATGCGCTGAATTACGCATCCGATAAGATGAAGGCGGGAACTCCTTGTGACGTCGTGCTTAATGCATACACCGATTATCTCACAAAATACGGATACATAGATTACTGTCCCTACGGAAGTCTTCACAGCACGGGTATGCTCGAGTGCGAAGCACCCACATTTACCGTTGGGAATAAGAGGATCATCGAAGAGGGTATGGCGATCTGTATCGACGCGTATTTCAAGGGTATGGAATGGGGCTCGTTCCGCATTGAGGACTGCTACCTCATAACGAAGGACGGCGCAAAGCGCATGACTACCTACAATGATAAGGCAATACCTAAGATATTTATGTGAGGTGCGTGATGGAGAAGGGAAAAAAGAATTGGGTCTTTTGTGACGGATATCTTCCTCCTCACGGAAACGATCCTGAGTTTGAGGGTCACGAGGCACTTATGCTGACAAATCTTAACACAGATAAGACCAAGATTGAGCTTGTCTTTGTTTTTGAGGACAGAGAGCCTGTCGGAGAGATATATGTTGAGCTTGACGGAATGAGAACGACCTGCATCCGTCTTGATAAGCCACTCGGAGAAAAGAAATTTATGCTTGGAGAGGCAGTGCAGTATACTGTTTGGGTCAAGAGCGAGCTGCCTATATGCGCTTGCTTCGGTAGACTTGATGTAAGACAGACAAATATGGCGTACTACAGCGTAGAGGGATATTCCTTCTGATAAATACAAAAATGGGCTGTCGCATTTAGCGCAGAACAAAAATACACTAAAAAATGATAAGCGAAAAACCGCTCTCACCGTCAAAAATGCGACGGCGGGGCGGTTTTTTGATAGAATTTCTTATGAATTTAAATTTTTATTTTTATAGAATATTTCTTTTCTTTCCTTGAAAACTGTTACAAGCTCAACGGTGAGAAGTGTGATTATCGTCACCGATTGGAGTATAAAGTTTATTCCGAAGACAAGGGGGGTTATAAAGAGGATGTTGAAGGAAACGAAATAGTATATCCGTTTTTTCATAGAAAGCTCGGTGAAGCGCCTGATGTATTCAAGGAAGGGGATCACCGCGAAGATTATCGTGTAGAAATAAGAAATGGTGGGAATGAGTGTTACCACGCCGAAGCAGATAATATACCTTGAAAGATCCTTCTTTGTTACGATCGCGGTGTAGGTGCTCAGAAGGAAGGTGACGACCATAAGAGCCATACTCAATACCTTGTATATCGCGGAGGTGTCCGAGATAGAGGGGACAATAAGATGGAGGAGCTTATAGAGCTGAGCCGAGATCGAAATATTGTTCGTTCCAAGGAGTCTGTCCTCGCTGGAAGCAAAATCGCCCAGATGCTCAAGGAAGGGCGTCACGTTGTCAAGTCCGTTCTTGAAGAAGAAGAAGGAGAGCCAGAATATCGCCACAAAGTAGATCGCCACACGGATCGAGGCGAGTATCTTTTTGTCCTTAAGCAGGAAAACACCGAAGAAAAGAGGGTATATCTTTATTGCTCCCGCCATAGCGAGGCAGAAATAGGATATCTCACGCAGAACGGGATTTTCGCTTCTTCTCAGAAGGAGAAACGCAACAAGAAAGATAAGCGCGAAGTATATTGTGTTTCCTCGCATTACAGTGAAGACAAAGGGGGCGCTGAGCAGAATTATAGAGCCGAGAGTGAAGGTGTCCTTTCCTCGAATGCCGAAAAGACGGGACGTGAGAAGGATCACGAGGATCGAGCAGATAAGGAAAAAGAGGATTATCGCAATCCAGAACTGAGGATAAACAATGATCTCCGCCGTCAGCTCGTCCGCTGTCAGCTCACTGCTTCTGTACATAGCGAAAACGTCCTTGCATATGAGGGCGAAGGGGTAGAGTATCGCTATGGCAATAGGGGGATATGAGGAGTCACCCACAACGTAGGGGCTTTCCTCAAGGGAGAAATCCATTATCACCACAAAATCCGAGAAGATTCCGAGAAGCCAATCAAACTTACTGACTCCGTTGTAAAGCGACGCGTAGGCATAAACGTAATAGAGAATAACGGCAACCGTCGCAAAAAATGTGGTGAAGCTTATTATTTTAAAAAATGAATCAAAAATTCTTCTGTTTGAAGCGTTAAAAACTATTTTTCCGTCGTCTGACAACGGCGGAGTCGGTGCTGCATCCTCCTTTCCAAAGAAGGAAAGGAGCTGTTTTTTTGCTTTTTCCAGCATAGCTGCCTCCAAATTCAGGGCAAATTTAGGATATTTATAGGTTGCCCCTTAGAATAATTATACCACAACCCTTAAAAAGTGTCAACTATTTGTGGATTATTTTGGTCTTTATAAAAAAATCTTTATAAATTCGGGAAGCAAAATGACAAAAAAGCGTTTTTTTGCTCAAAAAAAGAAAAAATAAAGTAAAAAATCAACTTTGCTTATATACAAAACGAAGAAAATGTGGTACAATTAAGTGATATATTTTTTACGAAGGAATGGTACAGGATATGAGCGAGAGGCAAAACGGCAACGGAAGAGCTCCTTATCCCCGCAAAGGGGGCAAAAACGAAAGACCCTACCGCAATGACAGAAACGAGAGACGGGAGACTCCCGCTGAGGATCTGCCCGAAAATCTTGTGGTAGGTCGCAACGCCCTCAGAGAGCTTTTGCGCTCGGGAAGAGCGGTCGATAAGATATTCGTCCAGAAAGGGGCGAGAGAGGGCTCTATCGTGGCAATAGTCGGCGAGGCTATTGAGAAGAAGATCCCCGTGGTCGAGGTTGATAAGGCAAAGCTTGACAGAATGTCGGGCAACGCAATGCATCAGGGCGTTGTGGCAATGGCTGCCGAAAAGGAATATTGCAGTGTTGAGGATATACTCGAGATCGCGCGAGAGCGAGGCGAAAAGCCGCTTATCGTCATATCCGACGGTATTTCCGACCCTCACAATCTGGGAGCGCTTATAAGATGCGCCGAGGGCGTTGGCGCACACGGAATTATCATTCCCAAAAGACGCGCCGTTGGACTTACGGCGGTTGTCTCAAAGGCGTCGGCTGGAGCTATCGAGCACCTTGCGGTGGCAAAAGTTCCGAACATTGCGGCGTGTATAGACGAGCTGAAGGAAAAAGGTGTGTGGGTCTTTTCTGCCGAGGCGGGAGGAGACGCGTATTACAATACCGATTTCAACTGCGCCTGCGCTCTGGTCTTCGGAAGCGAAGGGGACGGAGTGTCAAAGCTTGTAAAGGACAAGTCGGACTATATCGTCTCAATACCGATGTACGGCAAGGTAAATTCCTTTAACGTGTCCACTGCTGCGGCAATAATTCTTGCCGAGGCATCAAGACAGCAGAGAAATAACTGAGATAAAAAAGGAGAGGCAAAATGAATAACCCGCAAAATATAGAAGATATTCTGAAGCTTCTCAAAAGCTCCTACAACGATGAGGAAAAGGCTGAGGAGAAAGCCCCGAGCGTCAGGCGCTCGAGTGGAAAGATGACGAACGAGGAGCTTCAGAACAAGCTCAGGGCGCAGTTTCTTTCGGACGGCGAGGTTCAGGGTGAGAGCGACCTTGAGAGTGAGGACAGCTATACCCTTGACGAGGATTTCCTTTCCGATGCCGCTGTTGATTCGGAGGAAAAGGAGACCGAAACGCCTGAGGCAGAGCCTGTAACGGAAGCTGCCGAGGATATTGATGAGGACGACGGAATACCGCCTTTTGATATAGTAGACGAGGACGAGCCCACCGAGGAGGAGATCACCGAGGAAGAGATCACCGAGGAGGAGATCATCGAGGAAGAGGTCGCCGAGGAAGAGATCACCGAGGAGGAGATCCCCGAGGACGAGCCCACCGAGGAGGAGATCACCGAGGAAGAGATCACCGAGGAGGAGATCATCGAGGAAGAGGTCGCCGAGGAAGAGATCACCGAGGAGGAGATCATCGAGGAAGAAATCGCCGAGGACGAGGTCGTCGAGGACGAGCCCACCGAGGAAGAGATCGTCGAGGAAGAGATCGTCGAGGAAGAGATCACCGAGGAAGAGATCCCCGAGGAAGAGATCCCCGAGGAAGAGATCACCGAGGAAGAGATCGCCGAGGAGGAGATCACCGAGGAAGAGCCCGCCGAAGGGGATACCATCGACATTACAGACGAAGAGGAGGCTCTCTTTGACGTGCTTGGTGAGGATAGCGATATTGACGACGGTATCTTCATCGAAAACGAGGAGGGTGAGCTTGTCTTCGCAAAGCTTTCTGAGAACGACAAGGCTAAGGTGGAGATACGCGGAGAGCAGACCGAAAAGAGAACACCGCCCCTCGAGCTTTACAGCAGAGACAGCGGACAGCTTGCTCTCTTTGAAAAGGAGGAAACCGAAGAGCCCGAGCCCGCGGAGACCGAGGCGGAGGTTTCATCGGAAAGCGACGATAGCCAGATCATAATGGATTTTGGCGACAGCGACGAGAAAATACACACCCCCGAGCTTTCCGATAATATAAACGAGATCGACGATTCTGTGCTCAATCTTATGTACGAGTTCGGAGACAAGAGCTTTGCCGAGAGGATCGCGGCTGACCCCGAGACCGAGGAGCGGCTGATCGGTGCGGTGAAGGAGAGGGAGAATCGCGAAGAGAAGATAGAGTCGGAGGAGGCGTTTGCCTTCAACGGCAGAGAATACGAGGAGGAAGAGCAGAAGGACGACGTTTTCGATGCCTATATGCGAGAGAAGAAATTCCTTTTGCTGCGTCTTCTCGGCTGTGGCGCTTTCGCGGCGGCGCTTGTAATATACGAGCTTCTCGCAAGGCTTGGCGTTGAGCTCAGGGGAATATTCAGCTATCTGGACTACCCCACCGCCTTTATACTGATAGGCGTTCAGCTGCTTATCTTTTCGGTAGCCTTTGCCTGGAGAGAGCTTTTCTCGGGAATGAAAAAGGCGTTTACCTTCAGGGCGACCAGGTGGTCGAGCCTTGCGCTTGTGGTATTTTTCTCGGTTGTACACAGCGTTGTGCTGTCTATAGCCGCTCCCGAAAGTCTTAACTATCTTTTTGGCGGAATAGCGGCAATTTACGTCTTTATCGGTCTGCTTTGCGAATACCTTGAGCTTTCAAGAGAGATAAAGACCTTTTCGGTATATTCGGCGGAGGGAAGCAAGTTTACCTTCTATACCGACGCCGCCCCCGGTTCGTCAGCCGATATGATGTACCGCGGCGGAGTGCCGAACACAAAGAAGATCTATTCTCCTATGGAGATAAGCTTCCCCAACGGATATTTCTCGGCGGTCAACCGCGCTGAGAACAAGGATATTCTGGTCAACTATTCTATAACCACTGTGGTGGTGCTCAGCACTATCGCCTTCGTTATAGCCGCGCTGCTCGGAAATTCCGCCGACGTCGCACTTGCCGTCTTTATGCTGACTATGGCGGTCATATCCCCCATATCATCCTTTGCCCTTCACACAATGCCGATCTGCATGACCTCCTCGAGGCTCTATCAGAGGGATTGCGCTGTGGCGGGAGAGGTTATGGCGAAGAAATACGCTGAGTGCGACTATATAGTCTTCAGCGACAGACATCTTTTTGCCGCCGCTGAGGCGAGAGATAACGGTATCGTGGTTTATGACGAGCGCAATACAAAGCGTGTTATCGAATACCTCTCGGCGCTTTACGGGGAGATCGGCGGTCCTATGAGAGGAGTTTTCGGCGAGTGCAGGGAAAAGCACGTTGTGAAGCTCAGAAGGATCGCGAGAAACGGTGTTGAGGCGGTTATCGACAATGCTCACAGTCTTATACTCGGCGACGCTGAGTTTGCAAAGAGATACGGCATCAGCTTCCCGGGAGGAGCAGAGGGCGACGGTATTATAGGCTTTGCAATTGACGGACGCCATTCCGCAAAGCTCTGCCTCAAATACAAGACCGAGCCCCTCTTTGAGATGCTTGCGGGAAAGCTTGCCGAAAACGGTATAAGCTGCGTTATCGAGACCTATGACCCCGTTATCAACAGCAGCTTCGTAGCTGCTTGCAGGAAAAATAACGACGATCCCATAAACGTCGTACATAAAAACGTTATGGACTTTTACAGAAAGACACAGTACAGATCCCTCGAGAAAACCGGCATTGTGGTATCCGCCTCGAGATTTAAACTCGTTGAGGCTGTTATATGGTGTAAGCGCCTCTGCCCGATCTTCAAGCGCGGCAGTGTGATACAGCTTGTGCTTTACTGCGTATCCTTCGCGGCAATAATGGCACTGACGGTTCTCGGCTTGATACCTATGCTCAATCAATACGCGGCGCTCGTCTTCCAGCTTCTTTGCTTCCTGCCGATACCGCTGCTTATGAGAGGTCTTCCCAAAAAGGATTACTTCTCCTTCGACGAGGGTGAGGACAATAAAAATAATAACGAAACAGAGACAAGAGAATGAACAAGGATATCAGTACCATCTTGAAAAGCGTCTCGAAGCCCGGCAGATATTCGGGCGGAGAGTTCGGTCAGATAATCAAAGACAAAAGTAAGATCAAGGCAAGATTTGCCTTCTGCTTTCCCGATACCTATGAGATAGGAATGTCAAACCTCGGAATGAGGATACTTTACGGTGTCCTCAACCGAGAGGAGGACGTATGGTGCGAGAGGGTGTACACACCTTGGCTCGATATGCAGGAGCAGATGCGGGAGCACGATATCCCGCTCACCGCCTGTGAGAGCGGAGACGAGCTCACTGCCTTCGATATGATAGGCTTTACCCTCCAATACGAAATGAGCTACACCAACGTTCTGCGTATGCTGAAGCTTGCGGGAATACCTCTGAGGAGTGCCGACAGAGACGACTCTATGCCGATAATCATCGGCGGCGGCCCTTGCGCTTATAACCCCGAGCCCGTTGCCGATTTTTTCGATCTCTTTAACATCGGTGAGGGGGAGGAGATGCTCCCCGAGCTTTGCCGTCTTTATATTTCGATGAAGGATGACGGAAGCTATACAAAGGAGGCGTATCTCCACAGAGCCGCCTCGGAAATAGAGGGGATCTACGTTCCCTCGCTCTATGAGGTCAGTTACCGCGATGATGGAACTATAAAGGAATATAAGCCAAAATATGACGATATTCCGAGATCGGTCAAGAAGAGAATAATCACCGATCTTGATAAGGCATATTTCCCCGACAAGGTGGTAATGCCCTATATCGAGACGGTACACGACAGAGTGATGCTGGAGGTCTTCAGAGGCTGTATCAGAGGCTGTCGCTTCTGTCAGGCGGGTATCATATACCGCCCCGTGAGAGAAAAATCCCCCGAGGTGCTGAATTCTCAGGCAAAGTGCCTTTTCGAGTCTACGGGCTACGATGAGATATCGCTCACCTCGCTGTCTATCAGCGACTATACCGAGCTCGAGGAGCTTACAGATATGCTCCTTAAGTGGACCGACGAGAATATGGTCAGCCTTTCGCTCCCATCGCTCCGTGTGGACAGCTTCACAAAGGAGCTTATGGAAAAGATAGCATCGGTACGCTCCTCCTCGCTTACCTTTGCCCCCGAGGCGGGTACTCAGAGGCTTCGGGACGTTATCAACAAAAACGTCTATGAGGAGGATCTTCTCAGAGCGGTGAACGTCGCCTTTGAGGCGGGTAAAAACAAGGTCAAGCTTTACTTTATGCAGGGACTTCCCACAGAGACCTACGAGGATCTTGAGGGAATAGCAAAGCTCGCTACCTCTGTGGTAGATGCCTACTATAAATGCCCGAAGCGAAATAAGGCAAGGTCGCCTCAGGTAACGATCAGCGTATCCTGCTTTATACCCAAGCCCTTTACCCCATTCCAGTGGGCGGCTCAGGACAGCCTTGAGACCCTCGAGGAGAAGCAGGTCTATCTCGGTAGCAAGGTGACCGACAGAAAGGTAGTCTACACCCACCACGACGCTAAGGTCAGCCGTATCGAGGCTGTACTCGCCAGAGGTGACAGAAGGCTGTCCGCAGCGCTTGAGCTTGCGGCGGCAGAGGACTTTATGTTCGACTCCTGGGATGAATGCTTTGACTATGACAAGTGGATATCGGTGATAGAGAGAAGCGGACTTGACGCCGCCTTCTACGCGAACCGTGAGTTCGGCGAGGACGAGGTGCTCCCTTGGGATATCATCGACTGCGGAGTTACAAAGGAATTTTTGCTCCGTGAATATAAGAACGCCAAGAGCGAAAAAACAACCCCCAACTGCCGCGAAAAGTGCAGCGGTTGCGGAGCTAACAGACTTGGAGGTGAGAGATCGTGCTGTCCGAAGGCGGTAAAATAACAAGACCTATGCTTATGAGGTCGCTACCCGAGCTTCAGTCACCGATCACCGTGAGACTGAAATTCATAAAAACGGGAAGCTTACAATATATCTCCCACCTTGATCTTCAGCGTACCTTCAACAGAATACTTGTCCGTTCGGGACTCCCCGTGTGGTATTCCAAGGGCTTTAATCCCCATATAAAGCTGGTTTTCTCAACACCTCTCTCGGTGGGAACGCAGAGCGAGTGCGAGTATCTCGACCTGAGACTTGACAGAGAAATGCCCCTTGACAAGGTCAAGGAGCTGCTTAACGCCGAGATGACAGAGGAGCTGTACGTTACCGACGTATATATTCCTACGGCGAAATTCTCGGATATCGCGTATTGCAGATATGAATATGAGATTTTCTCCGACGGAGTTTCAAAGGAGCTTTGCGGGGAGATATCCGAGCTTTTCAGCACGTCGCCCTTGAAAATGGTGAAGAAAACGAAGTCGGGCGAAAAGGAGATAGATATAGTTCCGCTTATCAAGTCCTTTGAGGTAGGATATTGTGAGAGCTTTGGCACGCTCAAGCTTGAGGCGGTGCTGAGCGCGGCTACAGATAGCTTCCTGAACCCCGAAATGATAATAACTGCCCTTAAGGAAAGGCTTTTGATACTTTGCGGAGATCCCTCAAAGGAGTGGTACACGATAACCCGCAAGGAGGCGCTTACCGCGGAGCTTAAGAGCTTCAGATAATAAAAACTCGGATACCGTCAGAGCGGCGTACCGCTCGGTATCCGAGTTTTTTCTTTTATAATGATACGATCTTTTGCGCGATCCAGAGGACGCAGGGCATTGTGGCAATAGATAGCAGTGAGGACGTTCCCACCGAGTTCGCGGCATACTCGGGGCGTATGTCGTATAGCTCGGAAAGCATCGAGATGACAGCCGCGCAGGGCATTGCCGACACCGCGGTGAGGAAGAGTATCCAATCGCTTGAAAAGCCCACAAGCTTTGTGATAACGCAGACGAGAAGAGGCATTACTATAAGCTTCACGAATGAGATATAGTACATCTTTGCCGAAAGGAATATCTCTGCGAATTTGCGTCTCGCAAGGAGCGCTCCCGTGATGAGCACCGAGATCGGTGTGCAGAGAGAGGCGAGGTATGAGGCGCTTGAGTAAACAAAATCGGGCATATTGAGGTTGAGCAGGAAGAGTACAAAGCCGATGGCGCTCGGCACTGTTCCGAAGTTCAGAAGCGCCTTTTTCAGTGTGAGCTTTATGTCGCTTCTCTGTCTCGAAAGAATGATAATGCCCCAGATCCAGACGATGATGTTGAAGCTTGCTATGTAAAAAGCACCCATAAAGAGTCCTCGCGCTCCGAAGAGCGAGTCGAGTATCGGGAATCCGATAAAGCCGACGTTGCCGAAGATCATAGCGAATTCCGAGAGCTTTCGCTCGTCGATATTCTTGATTCTGAAGCAAGCGAGATAAGCCACAAGCGCCATAACTCCGTGGACCACAAACCCGAGTCCGAGAGATTTGAGTCCGAGTATCAGATTGTCGGGGGTGTACTCCACGTTTATGAGGGAGGAGATAAGCAGAAAGGGCTGACCTATGTTGATTATAAGCTTTGAGAGCCTTTTTGAGGAGACCTCGTCAATGATATTCAGCTTGCTTGCCACAGCTCCCACTATCATAAGGGCAAAGAGAGTGGCAATGACGTTTAAGAGAGAGATAAAATCCATTTTTATACCTGTTTAATCCTGTAATTCACTGAGCTTTGCCTTTATCGCCTTCATATCCTCGAGCATCTCTTCCTTTCTTCTCGGGTCTCTGAGAAGAAGAGCGGGGTGGTAGACGGCGGTGATGAGGTAGTTGCCCTTTTTGAACCAAATGCCGTGCTCCTTGGTGATCTTGAAATCGGGCTTGATAAGGCGCATTGCCGAGATCCTTCCGAGGCAGACGATTATCTTCGGCTGAATGAGCAAAAGCTGTCTGCGAAGGAAATCGATACAGCAGTCCTCCTCCTCGGGAAGGGGGTCACGGTTTTTCGGCGGACGGCACTTGAGAATGTTGGCAATATAAACGTCCTCACGGTCGATGTCAACAGCAAAAAGAAATTTGTCGAGAAGCTGACCCGCTCTGCCGACAAAGGGAGTACCCGAAAGGTCCTCGCTCTCACCGGGCGCTTCTCCTATAAACATAATATCGGCGTTTTTGTTGCCCACGCCGAAAACGCAATTCGTTCTTGTTTTTGAGAGCTGACAAGCCTCGCAGGACCTGCAATCCTCAAGCAGCTTTTCCCATGAATCAGCCATAGCTACCTCCAAAGATAAGTTTTAAATATTATATCATACATCTCTTATTTTTTCAATAGGGCAAAGAAAAATGCTGTCGCAAATTATATTTGCGACAGCATAATTATGAGCCCTTGCTTACTTTTTGAGAGAGTTTATAAGTCCGAGGACACCGTCGATAGCGAGCATAACGCCGACAATGATGATCATAATGTCGAGTCCGTTACCGATAGCAAGCATTACACCGACGACTACCGTAAGTATCGGGAAAACAATGTCGAGGGCGGTTGTTTTCTTCTTTTTGAATGCATCGATGAGAGCTATAACACCCTTGATCGCGATGAGGATACCGAGAACGAGAAGAACGATCTTTGCGGCAGCCCAACCAAGCACCAGAATAGCGATACCGATGATGAGGCTTACAGCTCCGCCCGCAAAATTCTTCTTGATAAGGTCAAGAATGCCCGAAACAACGAAGATGATACCCGCAATTGTCATTGCCCAACCAAGTGTCTCAGATCTGAAGATCACGAGAAGAACACCGATGATGATGTAAAGCAAGGCTGAAAAAAGCTCGGAATTTTTCTTGTTAGCCATTGAAAAAGCTCCTTTCTGATTATTTTACATAATTATATCACAAATTTATTGTTTTTTCAATTTTTTTTAATAATTTTTTTGCTTTTTTTTTCAGATTTTCGCAAGTTCAGCATTATTTATATTTTATTCGTAAAGAAGGCAAAAAGTGATTGAAAAAAAACGAAAACTGTGGTACAATGAGAAAAAGTAAAAAGGAGGGCAGAAAATGAATTTTAAGGAAATAGCCGAGGCTCGGCAGTCCTGCCGAAGCTACGACCCCGAAAGAGAGGTCGAGAGGGATAAGCTTGATATGATACTTGAGGCGGCGAGGCTTTCTCCCTCGGCGTGTAACGGTCAGCCCTATCATATAACCGTTTGCCGTGGAGATGCCGCGAAGGCTGTGGCGAAGGCGGTTCAGGGAATGGGAATGAACAAATTCGCGTCAGACGCGCCCATGATGCTCGTTATCTCCGAGAAGCCCTACGTTGCAACGGCAGCGCTCGGCGCGCGGGTGAAGGGTAACGACTACCGTTCAATAGATATCGGTATTCTTAGCGCATATATTACCGCTGAGGCGACGGCGCAAGGGCTTGGTACTTGTATCTTAGGTTGGTTTGACGACGCCGAGATACGGAAGATCTGTAAGCTGGGTGAGGCGGTGAGACTTGTTATAACCCTTGGATATCCGAAGGCAGAGGACAAGCTCCGCGAAAAAAAGAGAAAGGATATAGAGGCGCTTGTGAGCGAGATCGAATGATCCGAGCGCTTTTTGGAAATATGAAAATGAAGGTATCGGAAGTAACCGAAAAACAGCTATTGGCAATGACGCCCGAGCAGAAATGGGAGTTTGTTTGCGGCGGTATCAAGGACGAGGGGGAAAGCGCCGACTATGCTTTGCTTCTCGGCACGATGCCGAGCTTTTCGGCGGCGCGCGCCCATGCCGCCGCAAGACTTTACCTCGAGGGAAGGGTAAAATATATCGTTCCCACGGGAGGAGTAGAGTGGGAATATGAGGGTGAGACTTTGAGCGAGGCTCACTATATGAAGCGTATCCTTCTTTCGGAGGGTGTTCCCGAGGAGGCGATCATTATCGAAAATGAGGCTACCACAACCAAGGAGAATATGTTCTACAGCGTACTTCAGATCAACAGAAGAACAAAATTCTATGGCGGTAAGCGAGTTATGATCGTCACCTCACTTAATCATATGAAGCGAAGCGTGGCGCTCGCCAAGAGCTTCCTTCCGCGTTTTGTGGAGATCACGTATTCACCATCAGCGCCCGACCTTCCTTATGAGGAATGTATGAGGGATACCTCAAGGCTTGACAGCGGCATACACCTTATGTGGGGGCTTGTACACAACGGGATCGTTGAGGATTTCGAGATCGGATTTGATATTTAAGGGAGATAGATGACTATGAGAAAAAATTTTGGCGCTAAGACCTGGCTTTATCCTATGCCCGTGCTGATAATCGGCACGTATGACGAAAAGGGCAGACCCGACGCGATGAACGCGGCTTGGGGCGGCATTTACGATACAAATCAGGTAATGCTCTGCCTTGCGGACGACCATAAGACTACAAAAAATATCAAAGAAACGGGAGCTTTTACGGTTAGTTTTGCCACAGCAAAGACGGTGATCCCCTGCGACTATGTGGGTATCGTCTCGGGCAATGACGAGCCGAATAAGCTTGATAAGGCGGGATTTCACACCGTGAAGAGCGAGTTCGTCAACGCCCCCGTGATAGAAGAGCTTCCTATGACGGTGGAGTGCAGACTCGTAAAGTTCAATGAGGACGGCATCTGCATCGGAGAGATCGTCAACGTGTCCGCCGACGAGAGTATTCTTGACGAAAATGGCAAGGTCGACGCGAAAAAGCTCGACCCCATAATATACGACGGAGTGACTCACGCGTACTGGAGCTTTGGCGAGAAGGTCGGTCAGGCATTTTCTGACGGAAAAAAGATAAAAAACAAATAAGGAGAGTCACTATGAGTAACGTAAAGAACGACCCCAAATATAAAAACGGATTGCTTCAGGCGATCCGCGCACAGCTCGAGCACAGAGCATTCTGGCTTTACCTCCTTTGCGACGAGGCAAAAAAGAGAGGGCTTGATCCGAGAGATTTCGGCAGCGACGCTGTAAAGCGCTGCGGACTTTCTCAGGGCGCTGATCTGGTGAAAAAGGGAAATACCGACAGCCTTGTGGGGCTTCGCAAAACCCTCTTCACAAAGCCGGCTCAGCTTGTCTTTGAGATGAAGATACTCGAGTCGACAGACGACAAGCTTTCTATAGACTTCCATTATTGCCCTCTGGTCAAGGCGTGGCAGAAGGCGGGCTGCAGCGATGAGGAGATCGCTATGCTTTGCGACATCGCGATGTGCGGTGACCACGGTATCGGCGAGTGCTACGGAAGCGTTCTCGACCTTCCCAAGTGCATAGCGAAGGGCGACGATATCTGCAGTCTCAGATACCACAAAAAAGAGAGCGGGAATGAGGAAAAATAAGATCACTAGGTCTTCCTCAGTGCTCTGAAAAGATCCTTATGAAAAGGAATTAAAAATTATGAAATATATTGTTTTTGATCTTGAATGGAATCAACCGCAGGATAAAAGTCAGATGATCCTTGAGCCGATCAAATTCGTGGGCGAGATAATCCAGATAGGCGCTGTCAGAATGGACGGAGCATTGAAAATAGAGGACACCCTCGACATTATGATCAAGCCGATCTATTATACCGTTATGCACTCAAGAGTTGAGGATCTTACGGGAATAGACGAGGCGGATCTCGAGGAGGGTGTGAGCTTTTCAGAGGCATATAAAAGATTTATGGAGTTTTGCGGAGAGGACTTCTGTCTTATGACCTGGGGCGGAGACGATATAAGGATACTGACCTCAAATATGACGGTACATAATCTACCTTTTCCCGCCGAGCTGAAGTCGTATAATCTCCAAAGGGTGTACGGAAAGCAGATAGCCAAGGAAAAGAAGCAGATAGCGCTTGAGACCGCCGTGGAAGCCTTGGGCGAGCCGCCATACGACGCGCATAACGCGCTGAATGACGCTATGAGCACCGCTCGTGTCTGCCGACATCTTGATCTCAAGCAGGAAAAAATGACCGTTCGCCATTTCAGACAGAGTTGACCTTGACGTCGGCATTTCCTTACGTTACGGCATAAAAAACGAAAGGTATTTAAGTTATTTTGTATGAAGATTGGAATTGACATAGGCGGAACGAAGTGCGCGGTGGTGCTGGGAGACGATAAGCATATTGAAAAGAAGATCAGATTTGAAACCACCACCTGCCGCGAGACACTTGAAAACATAATAAAAGCCGTCTCCGAGATAGGCGAGGGCGACGCTATCGGTATATCCTGCGGCGGTCCTCTTGATTCGGAAAGGGGCATAATAATGTCTCCGCCAAACCTCGTCGGCTGGGATGACGTGCATATCACCGATATGCTCGGCGAAAGGTTTGGTATTCCCGCGTATCTTTGCAATGACGCCAACGCCTGCGCCCTTGCGGAGTGGAAATACGGAGCGGGTAAGGGAACGAAAAATATGATCTTTCTCACCTTTGGTACGGGACTCGGCGCGGGTATCATACTTGACGGAAGGCTTTACGGCGGAACTCGCGGTATGGCGGGAGAGATCGGACACGTAAGGCTGTCCGACCGCGGACCCGTGGGATACGGCAAGCAGGGCTCCGCGGAGGGCTTTTGCAGCGGCGGAGGTATAGCGCAGCTCGGAAGAAGTCTGGCACTTGAAAAATTGCAATGCGGAAAAACACTCCCTTATTGCGAAAGCTTGGCTTCTCTTGAGACCATTGACGCAAAGACCCTTGCGGAATACGCAAGAAAGGGAGACGAGGTAGGAATAGAGACCTACAGAATATGCGGCGAAATGCTTGGAAGAACACTTTCAATACTTGTGGATATTCTCGACCCCGAGGCAATAGTTATCGGAAGCATATTTGCCCGCGCGGAGGAGCTTATAAGACCCTCTATGGAGGAGATATTGAGAAAAGAAGCCCTTGAGGCGTCAAGGCGCGGACTTCGGGTGCTGCCCGCCGCCCTTGGTGAGTCGATAGGTGATTTTGCCGCTTTGGCAGTAGCTTTTGAAGGAGGAAAATAAAATGCTTAATGAACTTATGGAAAGATATCCGTCTCTCAGATGCTGTGAGGCAGAAATAGAGAGGGCGAGAGATATGATACTCGACACCTACCGCCGCGGCGGAAAGATACTCGTGTGCGGCAACGGAGGCTCCGCCGCGGACTCCGACCACATCGTGGGCGAGCTTATGAAGGGATTTATACTCCCGAGAAAGATGGATAAGACCTGCGCCGATAAATTCAAAGATGCTCTCGGAGACGAGTCGGAGGAGCTTGTTGAGAAGCTCCAGCGCGGTATCCCCGCCATATCTCTTCCCGCGCAGAGTGTCGTGCTTTCAGCATATATCAACGACGTGGATGCCGACCTGATGTACGCTCAGCTCGTTTTCGGATATGCCCGTCCCGAGGATATGCTTATCGCGATATCAAGCTCGGGAAATTCAAGGAACGTAGTTGCCGCCGCCAAGGTAGCAGGGGTCATGGGGATGAAGACCCTGGCGCTTACGGGAGAAAAGGAAAGTAAGCTTTCGGCGGCTTGCGACTGTACTGTAAGAGTTCCCGAGACCGAGACCTTCAAGGTCCAGGAGCTGCATCTGCCCGTCTACCATTACCTTTGCGCGGCAGTTGAAAAGACACTTTTCGGAGATTAACGTATTTATCAAAGGAGAATAAGACAATGTATCAGATAAATAAGATCACGTCAAACCGGGTTATTGATTTTGCCGCCGAGGAGCTGGCTAAATATCTGCGTATGATGATGCCGTATTGCGGCGATATAGATGTTGTTTACGCGCCGAGCGCTACCGACGGCTTCCGCCTTGGACTTATGCAGGACCTCGGACTTGACGTGTCGGATGCCGATGATACCGAGCTCGATGACATTCTGTATATCAACACCGACGAGGAGGGAGGAATTATCGCGGGAGATAACGGCAGAAGCGTTCTTCTCGCGGTCTACGAATACCTCAGACAGAACGGCTGCCGTTGGCTGATGCCGGGGATCGACGGTGAATATATCCCGAGGAGGGATATCACCCCCGTTTCCTACCGCTTCAAGCCCTCCTGCCGTTATCGCGGTCAGGCTACCGAGGGAGTTATTTCCTATGAAATGTCAAAGGACGTGCTCGACTTTATGCCAAAGCTCGGACTCAACCTCTTTATGAACGAGGGAAGAAATCCCGTCGGCTGGTATAACGGATATTATAATCACGTCTATAACGAGGAAAACCGTCCCCCCGAGCCCATAAGCGAGGAGCAGGGGTTGCAATGGAAGAGATCCTTTGAGTCGGAAATGAAGAAGAGGGGAATACAGTTCCACGACGTAGGGCACTGCTGGACATACGATCCCTTTGGTCTGCTCTTCGGCGAGTTCGACAAATCAAACACCGCCGACGACAGCCACCTTGTACCCCCCGGACAGAGGCAGTATCTCGCGATGGTAAACGGTAAGCGCCGTATCTATCAGGGTCTGCCCGTGAACACGAATATCTGTATGTCAAACCCCGAGGCAAGGGAGAAGATCGTCCGCTATGCCGCCGATTATGCCGCAAAGAACCCGAGCGACTATCTGCATATCTGGCTCTCCGACTCGAAAAATCAGCAGTGCGAATGCGAGGCGTGTCAGAAAAAAACGCCCTCGGATTGGTACGTGGTGATGATGAACGAGCTTGACGAGCTGCTGACAAAGGAAGGACTTGACAACCGAATAGTCTTTATTGCCTACCTCGATACCACCTGGGGAGCTGAGGTCGAGACGATAAAAAATCCCTCTCGCTTCACTCTGCTTTTCGCGCCTATAACAAGAAGCTACACAGAGACTCTCCCCAAGGAGCGTACCTATCCCACCTCTCCGAAATACGACCGCAATAAGATGGTACTGCCGAAAAATCTTGAGGAGAACCTCGCCTGCTTCCAGAGCTGGCGCGAGAGCTGGAAGGGCGGAACACTCTTCTTTGAATATCATTTCTGGAGACACCAGTGCTTTGATCTCGGAGGTATAGAGCTTGCAAAGCGGCTTAACGAGGACGTGAGGGTATATCTCGAAAACGGCATCAACGGCGGTATGCAGGACGGCTCTCAGCGCTCCTTCTTCCCGACGGGATTTGCCTTTTACGTCTATTCCCGTACCCTCTTTGACGTTTCTCTCACCGTTGAGGAGCTTGCGGAGGAATATTTCTCGGTTGCCTTTGGCGAGGATTGGCGAAGCTTTTATGACTATCTCGAGCGCCTCGGCGCGGCTTTCAGTATGAAATATCTTGAGGGTGAGATATATTTCGACCCCGAAAATTCGCCATATTATAATCCCGATCATCTTGCCTCCCTCGCGAGAGCTAAGGATATCCTCGAGGAGGGCAGGGCGCTTATAAGCTCACATTATAACTCGGCTCAGCGTGTGCAGACGGCGTCTGTCCGTATTCTGGAGAAGCACGTGATCTATTCGGAGCTTCTGCTTGATGCCCTTATGTCCAAGGCGGCGGGAGATGATGACGCGGCGCTTGAAAAATATAAGAGTCTCATAAAGCGCTTCGGTCGCGAGGAGGTCTTTGTGGATAGATTTTACGATCACCGTAACTTCAGCTATGCTTACGAAAAGCTCTTCAAGACCCGCGCAAAGGTGACAGAGCCGATAACTCAGTGATAATGACGGAAAAAAAGAGATGCAGGTGGTGTAACCCCAAAAATCCGCTCTACGTGGAGTATCACGACAGCGAATGGTGTGTTGCGAGATATGACGAACAGTATCTTTACGAGATGCTGATACTCGAATCCTTTCAGGCGGGACTCTCCTGGGAATGCGTTCTCAATAAAAGAGAGAGCTTTCGAAAAGCCTACGACGGCTTCGATATCGACAGGGTGATATGCTACGGCACGGAAAAGGTCGATGAGCTTATGAATAATAAAGAGATCATAAGAAACCGACGGAAGATCGAGGCGAGTATAAAAAACAGCAGGATATTTAAGGCGATAGCCGATGAGTACGGCTCGTTTTACAGCTACCTCAGAGGATTTACAAATGACATAAGGATATATGAGTCGGACCGAACGACAAATGAGCTGTCGGACGCCATATCAAAGGACCTCAGAGAGAGGGGAATGACCTTTGTGGGCTCGGTTATCATATATTCTTATCTTCAGGCGATCGGTGTGATATACTCACACGACAGAGAATGTTATCTTTACAAAGACGGTATATGACCGCGGAAGGAGTAGATTTATGAAGCTTGCGTTCAGAGCGCTTATAAAATTTGCGGTGGGGCTGCTCCTTGTCGGGGCGTTGATCTTTCTCCCCGCGGGAAGCTTCAGCTTCCTTAACGGTTGGCTCTTTATAGGACTTTTGTTCATTCCGATGATGATACTCGGTGCGATCCTTCTCCTGCGGTCTCCCAAACTCCTCGAAAAAAGACTTTCGGCAAAGGAAGGAGAGAAGACCCAAAAGGGGGTAGTCGCCGTTTCGGGACTCTTGTTCATTTTGGGATTCACGGTCGCGGGGCTTGATTTCCGCTTTGGCTGGTCGGATCTGCCGACTATCGTGGTGGTCGCCGCCTCCGCTGTGCTGCTGATCTCCTACGCCCTTTACGCAGAGGTGATGAGGGAGAATGCCTACCTTTCAAGAACGGTAGGTGTTGAAGAGGGGCAGAAGGTGGTCGACAGCGGGCTTTACGGGATCG
>SVSX01000041.1 GCA_015064085.1 Oscillospiraceae bacterium
ATGACGAAGGAAAACCTTTGCTTGATATCAAACAAGATATTCTTGACGAATATTTAGAAGAGTTTGATGAAAACGACGGCGTATTACACGACGTGTATTTTGCCATTGGCAAAGCGGAGTGGATGTGTGGTGGTATTTCGGATGAAATACTTGAAAAGATCGCAGAAATCATAAATAGTGGTTCAAATATTGAATTTTTACGAGAACTTGAGGCAACAGAAAGTGATCTGAAGCTAAGAAAAAAGAATCTTGATAAATTTTTGAGTGCGCTCATAATTCCGCGTGGGAAAACAAAAAAGCGCAAAATACCGACCGAAAAATACATTAAAATTAAAGTTGAGAAACCTAAACTTCCTTCATTCAAGTGTGGAGATGTCTTCGCATACGAAATTGACGGCAAATACCGATTGATATGCTTCATATCCAGACAAAAATTTTTTGCTACATATGCGTCATATTGCTGGATATGGACAAAGCTTTACGAAAAGCTCCCGTCAATCACGGATCTACCCGAAGAACCTATAATGCCCCTTGGGTATTTCACTGTCGAGAATTTCCCCTCGGCTGAAAAGCTGACATATTGCGGTCATATTCCTGATTTGGTAAAATTAGATAACGTTATTCTGTTTATGAAGTGGAAACCGGCTTCATACGCAATTGCTAAAGAAGAACATTTGTCGGAGAATATTCCTGAGGAATTGGGAGAAACATTTAACAATTGTTTGAATAAACTTCGTGAACTAAGACCTTGGAAAAATATATGAGATAATGTAATTACATAGGTCTCGTTGCAAGCATGGCGTTGCGCCCTAGTAGACAGCGGTGGGGTGCAGCTCCGAATGGGTTGACATGTTTACTATGGCGTGGTAATGATCTGTATGATGCTAATCGGGGCTGTTTTAAGCTATCTTTTCTGGTGCAAAAAAGAATTTCGGGAAATCAAGATGATAAAATCAAAAATATCCGAAAGGCTGAGCAAAAGACAAGGCAGAGAATAGCGCAGATGAAAAACGATATCTCATTGATGCTCAACGATAAAAATACATAAAAAGGAGAATACGGTAATGACCGAGTCGGAACACGCTTGTTACGAGGTTAAATTGAATCGTTTATTGAATATTCAGGCAAGACAAAATATTGTATGGTTGATAACGTCAACACTGTTGTTGGCTTTGTTACTGATACTCTCGACTCTTAAGCTCGGAGTTGACTTTAAGATCTTTATTATAATCTTTTGCGGATATATATTTGTTATGGCGGTGAAGCTTCTCAGCAATCCGAAATGCTTGGACGTCACACCAAATACCGTTAAATTTCAATATCGCGGAGCGTTTTTGCATTTATTGATCTTTAAGCGGAACATAAACGGAGTTGACGCCAATAATGATGAAACTTATACCCTTTACAACATAAAAAGCATTGAATACCTTCAAAGCGGGTTTGATAAGCTGTTTTCCTGCGGTCATATCAGGATCTGCGGGGAGATTAACGTTGGAAAGAGTAAAAAAGAGCAACGTACCTTCGTTATATATGGCGTGAAGGATTTTGAAAACACAGCCGCTTGGATGAGGGAATACGTACAGCTATATTCGGACAAGAATATCCATATCTTCCGCGAACGGAAGGACACCGACGAATATCTCCTACGGCTGAAAAATAATTAAGTTTTCTTTCTGAATATGTAGGTGACACAGTGTCAACAATATACCGTAACAAATTTTGAAAGAGAGGTTTATTATGGTATTGACACAGAAGGAAACGGGACTGCTCAAGGATATGAAGGGGCAGGAGGAGCTTTGCATAGCAAAGTACGGAAAGTATGCCGAGATGGCAAAGTCAAGTGAGCTCAAGTCGCTTTTTGAGGCTATGGCAAAGGTAGAGCAGAGCCATTTGCAAACGGTGAATTCTATGATGAGCGGAAGTGTCAGCGCGCCTCCGAACAAGATCGAGAGTTCAAACAATGCCCATTGCAATCCGTACCGCTATGAAAATGAGGAGGACAAAAAGTCCGACGCGCTTCTTTGTCAGGATATGCTTATGACCGAAAAACACGCGTCGTCCCTCTATGACACCTCGATATTCGAATTCAAAGATCCCACCGCCAGAAAGATGCTGAATCACATTCAGGCAGAGGAGCAGCAGCACGGAGAGCAGATATATGCCTATATGAGCTGCAACGGAATGTATTCATAATAAAAAATAACAAGGACAGAGAATTTCACATTCTCTGTCCTTGTTCATATAAACGCACTGTCGGGCAGTGCTTCTTCTGACTATTATGTCAGGCAGCCCGAGAGGAAAGCGCTATTTTACTTTTTTTCAACCTTGGTGTACTCTACGCCGCCGATCTTGATGTAGCCGTCACCCTTTTCAAAGGTAAGCTCACCTTTCAGAGTGGAAAGGAAGTCCTTTGCGT
Organism: Oscillospiraceae bacterium; assembly: GCA_015064085.1. Classification (GTDB taxonomy): domain Bacteria; phylum Bacillota; class Clostridia; order Oscillospirales; family CAG-272; genus HGM12713. The sequence goes on from SVSX01000041.1 coordinate 2,417, forward strand.
CCTTGTGGTCTACGCCGCTCTCGTCAACAAAATCGAAGGTGATCTTGTCTTCGTTGATGGTGTATGTGCCGGAAACTGTTGAAACTGCAAGGTCGGAAACCCAGTACTTTACTGTTACGTTTTCGCCGTCAAATTCCATTGTCTTGCGAATAAGTCCAAGTGCTCCGAGCTTCGACTCGTACTCACCCTTAAGGGTGTTTCCGCAGGAAGCCAGACACAGGCAAAGCATAACCGCAACCAAAGCCATTGCCAAAATTTTAATAGATTTTTTCATGTTTACTACCTCCTAAATTGAAATAAAAATCTATGTAGATATGATAGCATACAATCACACTTTTGTCAAGCGGATTTCACGTATTTTTCACGTTTTTTGTGTCCGAAGAGATAATATTATTATCTTCTTCCGGTGCGCACAAGTGTTGTGAGTCCGCTCACGAGGGCATCTTTAAGGGTATCGATATCTTCCTTTGTGTTATACTCGGAAAAGCTGATCCTTATGGTGGAATCGGCTTCCTTTGGAGTAAGTCCGAAGGCGGTCATGGCTGAGCTCGGCGTTTTTGAGTGTGAGGAGCAGGCAGATCCGCTGGAAACGAATATGCCGCTTCTTGAAAGGAGATGGAGCATAGTCTCGCTCTTGATATTCGGCAGTGTGATGCTGAGAACGTGAGGGGCGCAAGCGCCCTCGGGGATATTTAGCTTCAGCTCGAGAGACGAGAGTGTGTTGATAGCATATTCTCGGAGAGCCGATATATGTGAGATCGTTGCGTCGAGTCTTGGATAAATATCTGCCACGGCAGCGCCGAATGCCGAGATGCCGATAACGTTTTCCGTACCTGAGCGCATACCGTTTTCCTGTCCGCCGCCGAGAAGGAAGGGAACTATCTTTTTCTGTTTCAGCATATCCTTTGAGATATAAAGTGCGCCAACGCCCTTAGGACCGTGGACCTTGTGTGCGCTTATCGACACGAGATCCGCGCCGATCTGCGGGGGTGTAAATCTTGTTTTCAAAAATCCCTGAACTGCATCGCAGTGAGTGATCGCAGAGGGGTATTTTTTCTTTATCTCCGCGAAGGCGTTCGCAACGTCGTAAAGTGCTCCGCTTTCGTTGTTCACCATCATAAATGTTGCGAGGAAGATCTTTTCCTTGAGCGCCTCCGAGAGGGCGGTTTCGTCGATAACACCTTTTTTTGTGGGGAGCTTTATTATTTCAAATCCAAATCCATCGAGCCTTTCGAGAGCTTTCGATACCGAGGGGTGCTCGGAGTCTGTTGTGAGTATCCTTTTGGACTCAAAGCGCTCCTTGGCAAAGGCAGTGCCGAAAAGGGCGAGGGAGGTAGCCTCCGTTCCGCAGGAGGTAAAGACGAGCTCACCGACGTTCCTTGCGCCAAGCGCCGTGAGTATGTTTTTTCTTGCCTCGTCCACAAGCTTTTGGGCATCAAACCCGAAGGAGTGAAGGGAGGAGGGATTTCCGTATAGCTCGGCGGCAGATGACATAGCCTTCTTTGCGGCGGGTGAGAGCGCCGTGGTGGCGCTGTTGTCAAGATAAATTTCCATTTGAATTACCTGAAATCAAATTCAGCCACGATCTTTTCAAGATCCGCAAGGTGAAGCTCAAAGTTTTCCTCGGTAGCTGTGTAGGTTATAGTGTAAAAAAGACCGCTGTATAAGATAAAATATTGACGTGTTTTTATTGTAATACCGTCGTAGGCGGTGCTGAAATTGAGCATAATTGCGTTTTTGTCGGCAACAGTCGTTTCTGTCTTGTCGATGAGCTGATATCCGCTGAGGGATGTCGCATAGCTATCCTCGCAGGAAAGGACGTAATCCGAGAGGGGTGTCTGAACCTCGGGAGACAGTGAGGTCACGCTTACGTTGGTCTTTCCGCTTTCGGGATAGTAAGCCTCGGACTTTTCCGACTGTGAGTTGCATATCCAGCTCTTTGGAACGTAAAGTCTGTACTCGAGCTTGTCATTCGAGGCTATCTTCATACCTTCGGGAGTTTTTTTGTCTACGTATTCGTCGTTTATCGGCTCGGGCTTGTCGCAGATCACGAATTCCTTGGATATCATAGAGAGATTTTCCTCAAAATTAGCTGTTACCGCTGTGGGAACGTAGCAAAGGAGCGAGATCATATCGCCGTTGTGCTTTGCGGTGATCTGGGTGCAGGTGTAGTCCGTGCCGTCGATCTTAGCGGTATAAACGAGCTTCAGCGCATCCTTGCCCGAAAGAACGGTAGGAGCGAGTGAAACGAAATTGAATGCCTCTATCGAGAGGGCGTAGCTGTCTACACAGTAGGAAATGTAGTCATTGACGGTCGTTTCGGGATCGGCGGGGGTGTAGTACCTCGCAGAGACGACGGTCTTCTCAGGCGAGTATGAGAATGCCGACGAGATACCGCTGGAGGTATTGAGGGTCATTCTCTCGGGAACAAAGAGCTTAAAGGGCTCGTCCGCGAGAGACGCGAGGATCATTCCGTCGGGTATATCCCCTTTCTCTCCGCAGGAGGAAAGGGAAAGGATTATCATTAATAAGGCGATCAAAAGCGCCGTGAGTTTTTTCATTATGTAAACAGCCTTCCTTAAATTTATTGAAAATCAACGGATATTATATCATATATTTGTTTCGATATCAACGAAAATTTGTAAATTTTATTTGATTACAGCGTGGCAACAAGATTTTTGAAGAAGTTTCCTCTCTCCTCAAAATTCTTGAAGGCGTCAAAGCTTGCGCAGGCGGGAGAAAGAATGACCGAGTCGCCCGCCCTTGCCGCTTTCGAGGCAGCGGTGACAGCCTTTGTGAAATCGGGCTCTTCAATGATCGTAAGTCCCGATGCCTCGAGCTCAGGACATTCGGAAAGAGCGGTCTTTATCTTATTCATAGCAGCTCCCGTCAGAACTACGGTATGGGCGTGACGGCAAAGCGCCGTTGCAAGTGTGTCGAAGGGAATGTTCTTGTCGTATCCGCCGCAGATGACCACCTTTCCGCCGTCAAGAGCAGAGAGGGCGGCGGCAGTTCTTGTGGGGGAGGAATCTATTGAGCTGTTATAGTAGGCAACGTTTTTCAGCCGTCTTACAAGCTCAAGCCTGTGTTCAACGCCGCCAAAGCTTTCGGCGATCGTTTTGTAGATGTCTCTGTCAACGTAACCGTAGGTGAGCGCTATGGCTGTCATATAATTTTCCACGTTGTGGATACCTGGCAGAAGAATATTCGTTCGGTCAAGAAGCTCCTCTTCGCTCTTTCCGTCGGATATTACTATAGCGTTGCCACGCAGATAGACAGCCTTTATATTTTTTTTGAGATCGCCGACTATTTCGGAGTAGCCCGATCTTTTGGAAGAGAAGAGAATTATATTTTCTCCTCTTTCCCGCGCGATGCGAGCGGTCTCGCTGTTTTCCGCGTTCAGTACAAGGGTGCAGTTATCGTCAAACACTCTTTTTTTGGCTGCTATGTACTCGTCCATTCCAAGATGCCAATTCAGATGATTGGGGGTAATATTGGTGATCGCCGCTCTTTTGGGAGAAAGGCTGAGTGTCATAAGCTGAAAGCTTGAAAGCTCGAGAACCGCAGCATCGTCCGAGGTCATTTTCTCACACTCGGGAAGCAGCGGTTTTCCTATATTTCCGCCTACGTAAGCCGCTCCGATGCCGTTCCTTTTCTTTTGAGCGTCAAGGAAAAGGTGGGTGAGAGTTGTTGTGGTGGTTTTGCCGTCACTGCCCGTGATAGCGAATATTTCGGCGTCTGTCATCGAAAGAAAGAGCTCCATCTCTGAGGAGAGAAGTGCTCCGCGGGAAACGGCATTCCCGATCCCTTTTTCGTCGGGGCGAATTCCCGGAGAGCGGAAGATCACCTCACCGTCGATCCCCTCAAGATATTCCTTGCCCGTTATAAAGTGAACTCCTCTGTCGACAAAATCCGATGCCGCCTTGCCAAGCTCATCTACGCTCCGTGAATCTCTCACGGTAACGTATGCTCCCGCCGAAAGAAGCATATCTATAAGCGGAAGGTTCGATATTCCCATACCGAGAACGTCGACCTTTTTACCTTTCAAGTTATATAAAAGCTCTGTGTTTTTCACCTTGTCACCTCGCTGAATTCCTTTACACTCAATATTATATACTTTTGCCGTACTTTTTGCAATAAATTTGTGACAAATTTTTAAATTATAGGAGGAAAAAGAAAAAAATATTTGCAAAACGGAAAAAAATTTGGTATAATGTAAACAGTAAAATAGGGCGGTGTGTGCACACCGAGAAATTACAGGAGATAAAGATGTCTGTAGAAAGCGTGAAAAAATATCTTGCCGAGTTTGGCTTTGAGGACAGAGTCCGTGAGTTTGATGCTTCAAGCGCCACGGTGGAGCTTGCGGCGTTGGCTCTCGGTACTGAAGAAGCAAGAATTGCAAAGACCATATCCCTCTCGAAAAAGGACGGAGGATGTATCCTTATCGTATGCGCTGGAGACTATAAAATAGATAACAGAAGCTTTAAGGATAAATTCGGATTTAAGGCGGCAATGCTTTCCTTCGACGATGCACTTTCTATGACGGGTCACGCCGTTGGCGGGGTCTGTCCTTTCGCACTCCCCGAGGGCGTCGAGGTCTATCTTGATAACTCACTGAGGAGATTTGAAACGGTATTTCCCGCCGCGGGATCATCGAGCAGCGCCGTTGAGCTCAGCTGTGACGAGCTCTTTAGGGCTGCAAGGGCTGTCTCGTGGGAGACCCTTTGCAAACCTAAAAATCTATAAAAGTAATTATGGAAGAGAAGATATAAAATGGCTGATAATAAAAAGACAAACAAAGGTTATAACGATCAAAGTATAAAATCCCTCAAGGGCGCTGACAGAGTAAGAAAAAGACCTGCGGTAATTTTTGGCTCGGACGGACTCGAGGGCTGTGAGCACTCATTCTTTGAGATCCTCTCAAACTCGGTAGACGAGGCGAAGGAAGGGCACGGCTCGGTAATAAGGGTCACCGCCTTTCTCGACAATTCCATTCAGGTTGACGACCACGGACGGGGAGTACCTCTCGGATATAATGAGGCTGAGGGCAGATGGAACTGGGATCTTATCTACTGTGAGCTTTATGCGGGCGGTAAATATGATAACAACAACGGAGACTCGGCTTACGAATATTCTCTCGGACTCAACGGTCTCGGTGCTTGCGCTACCCAGTACAGCTCCGAGTTTATGAATGTGTATTCCTATGACGGAGAAAATGAGTACAGCATAAGATTCAGAAAGGGTGAGCCCGTCAGTGAGCTTATGACACGACCTCTTGAAAAGAATGAGAGACGAACGGGTACTGTCGTTCATTGGAAGCCCGACCTTGACGTTTTTACGGATATAAGCATTCCAAGTGAGTTCTTTATCGAGACGATGAAGCGTCAGTCTGTGGTAAACCCGAGGATATCCTTTGTACTCGCAATAGAGACAGAGAAGGGAAAATTCAATGAGCAGACCTTTGTTTATGAGAACGGCATTATTGATTACGTATCCGAAACGGTTGGTGAAAACAGCCTGACGCCCCCTGTTCTCTGGCATATGGAGACCCGCGGACGCGACCGCGCCGACAAGGACGAATATAAGGTGAAGGCGGATTTCTCCTTCTGCGTTTCCAATACCGTTCACGGTCTCGAGTATTACCACAATTCAAGCTTTCTTGAGCACGGCGGCTCTCCCGACAGAGCAGTGAAGGTAGCATTTGTTTATGCCCTTGACAAATATCTTAAGACAATGGGCAAATATAATAAGAACGAGTCGAAGATCACCTTCCCCGACGTTGCCGACTGCCTTATGCTTGTTATAAACAGTGTGTCGACACTGACCTCGTATGAGAACCAGACTAAGAAGGCGATCAATAACACCTTCATATACGAGGCGATGACAGACTTCCTTAAAAGCAATCTTGAGATCTACTTTGTGGAAAACCCCACGGCGGCGGAGATATTCGCAAATCAGGTCCTTATAAACAAAAGAAGCCGCGAAAATGCCGAAGCGACGCGACTCAATATAAAGAAAAAGCTGACGGGATCTCTCGATATTGCCAACAAGGTCGAAAAATTCGTAAACTGCCGTTCTAAAGACCCGAGCATACGTGAGCTCTATATCGTGGAGGGTGACTCGGCGCTTACTTCCTGTAAGCTCGGCAGAAACGCAGAATTTCAGGCGATAATCCCCGTCAGAGGTAAGACCTTGAACTGTATGAAGAGCACATACGACAAGATATTCAAGAGTGAGATAATCACAGACCTTCTCCGCGTTATCGGATGCGGAGTGGAGCTTTCGGGCAAGGTCAAGGGCGATTTTCCCGCATTCGATATCAACAATCTCCGTTGGTCCAAGATAATCATATGTACCGATGCCGACGAGGACGGATTCCAGATAAGAACACTGCTCCTGACCCTCTTTTACCGTCTGTTGCCGACTCTGCTTAAGGAGACCCGAGTTTTTATCGCCGAATCCCCGCTTTTTGAAATCACCGCCAAGGATAAGATATATTTTGCCTATAACGAGTTTGAGAAGGCAGATATCCTGAAGAAGCTTCAGGGACAGAAATATACCCTTCAGCGCTCCAAGGGACTTGGTGAAAACGAGCCCGATATGATGTGGCAGACAACGATGAACCCCGCTTCACGCCGCCTTATTGCGGTCACTCCCACAGACGCGGCGGCAACAGAGGAGATTTTCGATACCCTACTCGGTGACAATCTCCCCGCGAGAAAGCAGTTCATATTTGAACACGGAACAGAATATATCAAGGATGCGGATATATAAACAATGATCAATAATATTCGAGAAAGGATTTTACTATGAAACTCAGTGTACTTGCAAACCTGTACGGCGCAAAAAGCCTCGAAGAAACCTTGAAAATTTTGACCTCTCTTGGAGTTCACACGGTAGAGATCGGTGCGGGAGGATACCCCGGAAAGGCACACTGCGACCCCGAGGCGCTCCTTGCCGATAATAAAAAATTTGAGGAATTTGTGGCGACCTTTAAAAAATATGATGTTGAGATCTGCGCGCTTGCGGCTCACGGAAACGCTCTTCACCCTAACCGCGAGATCGCGGAGCAGTTTGATAAGGATTTCCGAAACGCAGTGCTTCTTGCCGAAAAGCTCGGCGTGGATACCGTAATAACCTTCTCGGGTTGCCCCGGAGATCACGATGGCGCAAGGTATCCCAACTGGGTCACCTGCCCTTGGCCCGAGGATTTCCTCGCTATTCTTGATTGGCAGTGGAATGAAAAGCTGATACCCTATTGGAAGGAGGCGGGAGCTTTCGCGAAGGCTCACGGTGTGGATCATATCGCCTTTGAGATGCACCCGGGCTTCTGTGTATACAATCCCGAGACTCTTCTTCGCCTCCGTGCCGCTGTCGGTGACGTGATCGGAGCTAATTTCGACCCGTCCCACCTTATCTGGCAGGGAATGGACCCCGTAGCGGCAATACGTGAGCTTGAGGGAGCTATCTACCACGTTCACGCTAAGGATACAAAGATAGATCATTATAATACCGCTAAGAACGGTGTCCTTGACACAAAGCATTACGGAGATGAGATACATCGCTCGTGGGTATTCCGCACGGTCGGATACGGTAACGGCGAGAGCTATTGGAGAGATCTTGTTTCAAATCTTCGCCTTGTGGGCTACGACCGTGTTCTCTCTATCGAGCACGAGGACAGCCTTATGAGCATAGACGAGGGACTTCGCAAGGCAGTGGAGTTCTTGAAGCCTGTTATCATAGAAGAACCCAAGCCTACCACAATGAGCTGGGCGTAAAGATTTTATGAACTCTAAAAACAAGGATATGTGTGTAGCCTGTGACAATGGAATACTGAATATTCGTGTGGGCGCAATAATCATAAAGGATGAAAAGGTTCTGATGGTTGGCAACGAGTGCGCAGACTATCTTTACTCGGTTGGTGGAAGGATCAAATTCGGAGAAACCGCGGAAGAAGCGGTTCTGCGTGAGGTGTTTGAGGAAACGGGTGTTAAAATGGAAATAGACCGTCTTGGGTTTGTGCACGAAAACTATTTCTACGGTGACTCTCCCTCTAACCTCGGCAAGCTGATCTATGAGATCTCCTTTTTCTACTATATGAAAGCACCAAAAGACTTTTCACCGTTCTGTGAGAGCTTTTCTGAAGACAACGGCAAGGAGCATCTTAAATGGGTATCGCTCTGTGATGACGTTAAAATGTACCCTGAATTTTTCAAAACAGAGCTGAAAGCTCCTGCTGACAGGGTAAAGTATTATGTTACGGACGAAAGACAAAAAAGCAATTTATAAAGTAAAAGGTGGCTGTCGCAAAATTGCATTTGCGACAGCCACTTCTTTCGAAATATCAAATCGGACTTTTTCGGTCTTGCCAAATGTGACAGCCCCTCTTCTTTCGAAATATCAAATTTTAGTCAAACAGGTAATGCTTCTTCTTTTCAAGGGCGTGGTAAAGCACCATTCCGAGAAGATAGATCGAAATTATCTCTCCTATACCCACCGTCAGCATAAAAAAGGGAAGAGCGCCCTCATATTTATACGCGTAAGCGAGAACAAAGGGAACTATGACCGTGTTTGAAATAACGGGAGGGATCGGGGCGAGCCACTTGAATTTGCGGAGAAGATGCGTTCCTATCGCGCCGAGGAGCGTTGCGAGAGTGCCGAAAAGTATATCTTGCCAGATAGCGCCTGTCAGAAGATTAGAGCACAGACAGCCTACCGCAAGTCCCGGGATCGCGGATGGGGTAAAGATCGGAAGTATGCAGAGCATTTCCGAAAGCCGTACCTGTATTACTCCCGAGGAGAGTCCAAGCATCGACGAAAATAGGGTCAATACAACGTAGATTGCGGCGATAAGCGCCGCGCGGCAGAGATAGAGGGTCTTGGTTTTTCTTTTGTTATTCATTTTTCCTTTTTCCTTAGTTTTGTTTTAGGTGAGGATGGTTACGAACTCACCGAGGGGTATTATAATACATAAAATAAAAAAAGTCAAGGAAATTTTTTAAAACTCTTGACAAACAAGAAAATATGTGATATCATTTTGATATCACATTGATACAAAGGAGACGATACAATGGAAAACAAAAAGATAGTAGCGAAAGAGATAAAGGCAATGAACGGGGTTGTGGCTCTGCTTCTGCTGATACTCGGAATGGCGGTAGCCTGTGTTATGGGCGTTGTTGGCGGTATGATAACCGAAAGTGATACCCTGCCTGCAGCACTTGGTGGGGTTATGCTGGTGGTCGGAGTGGTCCTTATAGTAGTATTTTCTATAATGTTTGCGGGACTTAAGACGGTCTATCCCAACGAGGCAAGAATTTTCACGCTCTTCGGAAAATACCACGGTACGATAAGCAAGGCAGGATTTTATTACATAAATCCCTTTTCGACAGCCGTTGGACCTACGGCGGCGAAGAACGCCGAGCCTTCACCCGCTCAAGCGAAGCCCACGGCTCAGCAGAGCGTTCGCCGTGCTGTGTCGCTCAAGACCCAGACCCTTAATAACGATAAGCAAAAGGTAAATGATGTTCTCGGAAATCCTATCATAATCGGCGCTATCGTTATCTGGAAGGTAGTAGATCCCACCGCGGCGGTTTTTGCTGTTGAGAATTACAAGGAATACCTCAGTATTCAGACCGACTCTATTGTGAGAAATACCTCAAGGCTTTATCCCTACGACATCTTCGATGATGACGATGATGATGGCGGAGTGAAGGACGAAAAATCCCTTCGCGGAAGCGCTCTCGAGATAGCTGATAATATGAAGACAGAGCTTCAGGCAAGAGTTGCCGATGCGGGATTGCTTATAGAAGAAGTAAGAATAACTCATCTCGCTTATGCAGAGGAGATCGCGGCGGCTATGCTTCAGCGTCAGCAGGCGGCAGCAATAATTGCGGCAAGACAGAAGATCGTTGACGGAGCTGTCGGAATGGTCAAAATGGCGATCGACAAGCTTTCTGAGGACGAAATAGTAGTGCTTGACGATGAGAGAAAGGCAGTTATGGTCTCCAATCTTCTGGTAGTGCTTTGCGGAAACAAGGACGCGCAGCCCGTTGTAAACAGCGGAACTATTTACTGATAAGGGAGATATAATGGACATAAACATCGAAAAACGCGAAAATGAGCTTGAGGAGCGTCTTTCGAGAATAAAGGCTAAGGAAGAGGAGATACTCAGACGCGAGAGTAACCTCAAAAAGAGCGAGGCGGCGAAAAAGCAGATAGTCCTGCGCCTTGCTCCAAGCCTTTGGAATGACGTTGCCGAATGGGCGGAGAGCGATTTCCGCTCGATCAACGGACAGATTGAGTTTATACTGAGTGAAGCAGTGAAAAAAAGAAAAGGAAAGAATGGAGAATAAAATGCTTAGAATTGAAGGGTTAGTTAAAACCTACGGTGATAAAAGGGCGGTGGACGATCTCTCGCTCAACATTGCCCCGGGTGAGATATACGGCTTTATAGGTCATAACGGAGCGGGAAAAACAACCGCTATCAAGGCGTGCTGCGGAATTCTCACACCCGATGCGGGAAGGATATACGTAAACGGTATATCGGTCATAGACGATCCAATTGCGGCAAAAAGGATAATGGCGTATATTCCCGACAATCCCGATCTTTACGATTTTATGAGCGGAACAAAATATCTGAATTTTATTGCCGATATTTACGGTATCAACAAGAAGGTAAGGGAAGAGAGAATAATCAAATACTCGGAGCTTTTTGAAATAAGAGATTCCCTCGGACAGACGATAAGCTCGTATTCCCACGGTATGAAGCAAAAGCTGGCAATAATCGCTGCGCTTATTCACGATCCTAAGCTTATAATTATGGATGAACCCTTTGTCGGTCTCGATCCGAGGGCGGCTCATAAGGTGAAGGAGATAATGAGGGAGATCTGCGATAACGGCGGCGCTATCTTCTTCTCAACGCACGTTCTGGACGTTGCCGAAAGGCTCTGCGATAAGATCGCCATAATCAAATCGGGCAAGCTTATAGCCAGCGGCACGATGGACGAGGTCAAGGGCGATAGCTCGCTTGAGGAGGTCTTCCTTGAGCTTACCGACGACGGGGAATGATCGGAGATAGATATGATCTGGAATTTACTTAAAGTAAGATTTGCGGGGATCGCCAACGGTCTTGTAACGGCTAACGGAAAGAAAAAGAAGAGCAAGGCCGCGGTGATCCTTTACGGAATTTTGTTTTTATATCTCATCGCTATGATGGTTTTCTTTGTCGGGCTTGGTCTTTGGACGATGACGACAATTCTCAAAGAGGAAAACAGATGGCTTTATTTTGCCTACGCTGAGATCATAACCTTTGCGCTTTGCATCATAACGGGAATATTCTCGACTCAGTCGCAGATATTCTCAGCAAAGGATAACGAGATATTGCTTTCGATGCCGATTCCGACGAGAGATATTCTCATATCAAGAATATGCAGTGTGATGATACCCGATCTCTTCTTTGCCTTTGTTATCAACGCCACGGCGGGAGTCATATATATTGTAAGCTTCGGAATGCCGATCCTCGGAATACTGTCGCTTCTTATATCGACGGTGCTTGTCCCTATGCTCGGATTTGCCCTTTCGGCACTTATCGGCTGGATAATTTCTCTCATTTCGGAAAGACTTCCAAAGAAAAATATTATATCAATAGCTCTTTTCCTTATATTCTTCGCGGCGTATTTCTATTTTATGATGAATATAAATGCCGTAATACGCGAGTTTATGGTCAACGGAAATTCCCACGCGGAATCAATATCAAAGATATTTCCGCTCTATCATTTGGGCAGGTCGATGTCGGACGGAAATATGCTCAGTCTGCTTATAGCAACCGCTTTCACGGTTATTCCGTTCCTCATTGTTGTGGCGATCATTAACAGATCCTTCGTAAAGATCATCACTCATAAGCGAGGAGAAAAGAAAAGCGGATACGTTTCGGGAAGGGAAAAGAGCCGAGGCGTTATGTCGGCTCTGATCGCAAGGGAGTTCGGCAGACTTTTCGGAAGCGTTGCCTATCTTATGAACTCAATTGTCGGACTGTTTTTCGTAATTATCGGTGTAGTTATCTTGATTATTGAGAGGGACAGTCTTTACGCGTTAGGTCAGGTGATAAGCGGCATATTGCCTATTGGAATAACAGCCGTGGTATGCTTTGTTATTTCGATGGTGACACCGCTGGCGTCGAGCATATCTCTTGAGGGCAAAAATTTCTGGATAGTACGCTCAATGCCGATAAGCTCCGAGAAAATACTTTTCTCGAAGCTTATAATGCACGAAATATTGGTAGCGCCTATAGCGCTTATCTGCTCGGTGACTGTTTGCGTTATATTCAGGACCGAGCTTATCGAGGGACTTGTGGTCATTCTTCTGCCGCAGCTCTTCTCCCTTGTCATCGGAATTTCTCAGCTTCTTATAAATCTGATGCTCCCAAAGCTCGATTATATCAGTGAGATTCAGGTCGTGAAGCAGTCGGCGGCTGTGACGGTATCGATGTTTGGCGGAATGGGGATTGCTCTGCTTATAGCTCTGCCGGGGGTATTTCTCCTCTCGTTAATTCCGCTGTATATTTACGGTCTTTGCTGTGTGCTCCTTCTCGCCGCTGCGGTGATCGTTCTCGCGAAGACCCTTTCAAGATACGGTGTAAGGCGCTTCGAGAGGCTTAACTGAATACCGATTCAATTATCTTTGGCGCTCCGTAAGGGGAATATCGCCAGAAATCAAGGTGCTTTACCGTGCTGACGTCGGTAAAGTACCTTGGTTTTTTTGACGGAATATCACCGCGGTATGAATCTATAAGCACAAGCTTTATCTTCATTCGCTCGGGAATTATGCTCTTTATATAGACGGCAACGTAGTTGCCGACCACCGCGATGTCGTTGTCCTTAGTTCCGTTCCTTATCTCGGCAAGTCCCGCGAGGTTAGGGGCAAGCTCGATAAAAACACCGTAGCTTTCTATGCTTCTGACGACCCCCGCCACCGTCTGTCCCGCCTCAAACATTGCGGCGTTCTCCTCCCAAGTGCCGAGAAGCTCACGCATACTGACGAAAATGCGTCTTCCGTCGGCGTCTATCGATTTTACTACCGTATGTATCCTGTCGCCCACCGAAAGACGGTCGGAGGGGTGTGATATGCGCGAGACAGAGATGCTGTCCACAGAAAGCAGGGAGGAGATCCCGCAGCCTATGTCAACAAACGCTCCAAAGCTTTCTAAGTGGGTCACTGTGGCAGGGATAAGGTCTCCGCAGCGCAGCCTCGAAAGCCGCGTCTTTGCGCAATCCTCCTGAGCTAACCTTCGCGACAGTCTTGCCACTGTGTGTCCGTTTTCCCTTGATACCGATAACACCTTGAAGCATACGGGCTTTCCGACCCGTGTTATTATGGCGATATCCTTGGGGCGCTCACCCTCGCGGCAGAGAAGCGCCTCGTCCTTTTCGATGATGCCTGTCATTCCGCAAAGATCGAGATGGAGACAGAGAGAGCTGTCGCAAAGCAGAACGGTAGCTTCAAGGATCTTGCCCTCACGCTGAGCTGCGCGCAATCCCTCCTCGGACGAGATATATTCGTAATTTTCCTTTGTGCCCAAAAGCCGACCCTCGGGCAGATAATAATTTATCATAAGGGTTGTTTGACCTCCGTATTTTTCTATATTAGATGATATGCGGAGGATTTTTCGGATATGCGCGGATTTTTTGAAAATAAATTTTAAAATTAAAAGTGAGGAAAAACGAGCAAATTGGGTGAAAAAACGAGAAAACATAAGATATGCATATTGTAAATTAAAATGATAAAAATTTTTTTCAAAAAACTATTGACAAGCCGAAGTTAAAGTGATATAATAGGCAAGCATGAAAAAATATCTATAAAATTTTTGGAGGATTAAGCAATGTCAACTTACATGGCAAAAGCAGAAAAGCTTGAGCGCAAGTGGTATGTTATCGACGCTGCAGGTAAGCCTATGGGTAGAACCGCGGCAGCAGCTGCTAACATTCTTCGCGGCAAGCACCGTCCCGAGTTCACCCCTCACGTAGACTGCGGTGAGTTCGTGATCATCATCAACGCAAGCAAGGCTGTTCTCACAGGAAAGAAGCTTGAGCAGAAGTACTACCGTCATCACTCCGGCTACATTGGCGGACTCAAGGAAGTACAGTATAAGACACTTATGGCAACAAAGCCTGAGCTCGCAATGGAGCTCGCAGTAAAGGGAATGCTCCCTCACAACACAATCGGCGCTAAGTCCGCAACAAGACTTAAGGTATATGCCGGCGCTGAGCATAAGCACGAGGCACAGAAGCCCGAAGCTTATGAAATATAATTAAAGGGGGACTTTCAGAATGTACACAAGTTCTAAGCCTTATTTCTACGGCACAGGAAGAAGAAAGAAGTCTGTAGCGCGCGTACGCATTATGCCCGGCACAGGCAACATCACAATAAACAAGAAGGACATCGACACATACTTTGGACTTGAGACACTCAAGCTCATCGTAAACCAGCCCTTAGCAGCAACAGAGACCGCAGGAAAGTTTGATATCGTTGCTCTTGTAAACGGCGGTGGACTTTCCGGACAGGCAGGAGCTATCCGTCACGGACTTGCTCGTGCGCTTGTTCAGGCTGATGAGAGCTACAAGCCCGCCCTCAAGGCAGCAGGCTTCCTCACCAGAGACCCTCGTATGAAGGAAAGAAAGAAGTACGGACTCAAGGCTGCACGTCGTGCACCTCAGTTCTCCAAGAGATAATTATTTTCTCAAAATACCCCCGAAAACACTGGGTTTTCGGGGGTTCTTTCTATTCATTTGCCACGAATTTGCCACGAATCGAATTTATTTTGTGGAAAGAAGGGC
>SVSX01000042.1 GCA_015064085.1 Oscillospiraceae bacterium
GGCATATCCGTATCAAAAAACACATCGATACATTCGCCCCGCTCATGACGCAAAACATCGTACTGTTTGTTTGGTCCTTTAGGCAAAAACCTTATAGTTCCGGGAAGATTTTCAAGCTCAATCCCGTTAAAGTGGACGGTAGAATGTCCGGAAATGTTAAAAATCAATTCGTTACTTTTCAAATCGTCCTTAAAGGACGTTAACTGTTCGGGGTATTCGTCTTTTCCCACCAGAATTACGCGTTTAATGCCTGTAATCACAAAAGAACTGTCCATTTTCGCTCCCTCCTCTTTATAGATTTTAGCATCGAGTCGGTTTTTTGTCAACGGTTCAGCGCAAATTTTGTACGTAAAAGTACAAAATTGTTATATTATCTATTGTTTATCCACCGACTGTTCGCTATAATGAACATATAATTCTTATTTGGAGGTTCAATATGACTGACAGAATTCAAAAACTGACCGAGCTCACGCTTGCGGGAAAAATGTATGGGGAAGCAAAAAGCACCGAATTTGAAAGAAACGATATTTTTCTCTCCGAGTGCGAGCGCGACGTAAAACATATTTGCGAGTATATTCTTAATCAAGAGCCGATAATTACAGAGTATCAAACAATGACGGGCTTCTTTAACTTTGATTCATCTGTGGTTGACACCGCCTTTATCCGTTCGGGACACAAGAATACTGAGGAGCTTATGAAAAATTTCTATTTAAAACAGGTCGACGGGCTTCACGTGCTGGATTGGCAACACGCTACAGCGGACTATAAAAAAGTGCTTGAATCGGGCATTGTCGGAATAATTGACGATATTGACCGCTCTCTCGAACATCACACGATACCGGAAAAGCGAGAGTACCTTTTAGGACTCAGGAAAATAGCCGAAGCGCTTATCGCTTGGTGCGAAAAATGCTCCGATAGGGTGTTGGAATACTCTCGGACGGTTGAAAACGAAGAATATCGCAAAAATCTTGAAAAACTTTCGAGAACGCTTTCGAATGTTCCGAAGAATGCTCCTACAAGCTTTTACGAGGCTTGCCTGACGATATACGTCTGCTTCTCCTGCTCCCTTGACAGCGTAGGTACACTTGACAGATACCTCTCTCGGTTTTATTTTGATGACCTCTCCGCGGGCAGAATAACGAGAGAGGAGGCAAAAGAGTATTTGCAAGAATTATTCCTTCTGCTTCAGGCGGCAACGCCTATCACGTCGCCTAATTTCACTAAAGGTGGCCAGAGCCACTTTTGTGTCGGCGGATATCTCCCTGACGGTAGCGATGCTTACAATGATCTTTCGGCACTCATTTTGGAATCCCTCACCGATCTGCCGACCTATATTCCGCAGGTAACGCTACGCTGGACGAAAACGCAGCCGAAGGACGTATTGCGCTTTGCTATGGATCTTGAGAGGAAGGACAAAAATAAACGCATTGCCTTTCAGAACGACGAGAAAAGAATACAGGCATATACAGAAATTTGTGGGTTTACATACGAGGATGCCGTAAGCTATACCACCGTCGGTTGTAACGAGCCCGCGTTTCCCGGAGGAATTGTAGGTGCAACATCGAAATTAAATCTACACAAATCAATGGAAAGAGTATTCCATAATGACTATGAGAAAATTGCGGATTGCAAGAGCTTTGACGAATTTTACGGGATATACACAAGGGAGCTTTTTGCAGATTTAGATAAACAAATAGAATTTGATAACAAGTGCAATGCGGTAAGGGCGAGAGATGTCAACTACGTATCCGCTCTCTTCTTCAACGGATGCATAGAGAAGGCAAAGAGCCCTACCCGCGGTGCGTCAGACATTGTCGTTTGTTCACCGGAGGTCCTCGAAATCACCAATGCGATCGATTCACTGATAGTTGTAAAGCAGTTCGTCTATGACGAAAAAATCATTACTATGAAAGAACTCATTTCGGCTTTACAAAACAACTGGGCGGGATATGAAGATCTTCAGATGCTTATCAAGAAAAAAGGCGACTTCTTCGGGAACGATACCGAGCGCTCAAATGCTGTGGCGAGAAGGTTTTTCGATAGTATTTCGGGCTTTCTCAAGGGAAAAAGGAATCTATTCGGTTATCCTATACTTATAGGGGATCTGATCGGTTATAATCCACACCACAAGTGGTTTGGCGAATGTACTAAGGCTACTCCCGACGGAAGATATGCGGGCGAGATGTTAAAATTCGGATTCGGGCAAAGCGGCGGATATGACAGAGAGGGACTTACGGCGCTTCTCAATTCTATTGCAAGAG
This sequence comes from Oscillospiraceae bacterium, assembly GCA_015064085.1. Classification (GTDB taxonomy): domain Bacteria; phylum Bacillota; class Clostridia; order Oscillospirales; family CAG-272; genus HGM12713. Next base: position 2,262 of record SVSX01000042.1, read on the forward strand.
CCGACGAGCAGGGTATCCGATGCGGCTCAACCGTCACGAACATTACTCTTGACGAAGCTCTGATTAAAAACGATGATAATTTTGAAAAAACTGTAGAGCTTTTCCGAACATACTTTGAAAACGGAGGAGTACATTTCCAGCTCACCTACGTTTCAAAGGAGGATTTGATCTGCGCAAAGGAAGCGCCCGACGACTATAAGCATCTGCGTGTGCGTGTTTCAGGTTTTTCGGATTATTTCGTCAAGCTGAACGAGGCAATTCAAGATGATATTATCGCCAGAACGGAGCAAAAATGAAAGCAACAATATTTGATATAGAGCGAAACTCTTATGTTGACGGTCCTGGGATTCGTACCACGGTATTCTTCAAAGGATGCAATCTGCGCTGCGCTTGGTGCCATAATCCCGAAAGCCAATCTCCGAAGCCTGAGATGCTGTTTTACAAAAACAAGTGTACGGGTTGCGGCAAATGCAAAGAAAAATGCCCAAACGCACTTGAAACTTGCTCTCTTTGTGGCAGATGTACGCTTTATTGCCCTCACGACGCAAGGGAGATCTGTGGAAAGGAATATACCGTCGACGATGTTATGAGAGTAATCCTGAAAGACAAGGTTTTCTATGAAAACTCCGGCGGCGGTGTCACCTTCTCGGGCGGTGAGTGTATGCTTCAAATTGATTTTCTCAAAGAAATACTCAAGGAGTGCCAAAGATACGGGATACATACTGCGGTGGATACTGCGGGACACGTGCCGTTTGAGTTCTTTGAGAGAATTATTCCTTACACTGATCTATTTCTTTATGACGTAAAATGTTTTGACAGCGATAAACACAGACAATATACGGGCGTTGAAAACCAACTGATATTGAAAAATCTAAAAAGCCTGCTTGCGAAAAGCACCCCTGTATGGATACGGATTCCTATAATTCCCACAGTTAATGATACCGAGGAAGAGCTACAGAGGATAAAAGAATACCTTTCCTCTTGCGGCATTCCCGAAAAGGTCGAGTTGCTTCCCTATCACGCTATGGGCGAGCACAAATATGCGGCTATCGGCAAGGAAACACAAATATTTTCCGTGCCGAGTGAAGAAAAAATGAAGCATCTCAAAAACATTTTTTCGTAAATTTTGTTGTCCTTTGTTGACCACACTACTCAAAAAAAGGCAATATCATTCCATATCGGTTTGATATTGCCTTTCTTTCATATTCGTTTGCATTTTCCGTATTGCGTGGGAGTCATACCCGTATGGACTCGAAAGATTTTACAAAAATATGCCGCGTCATAAAATGACAGAGATTCCGCAACTTCGTTCACAGTCATATTTGTTGATTCGATCAGATACATTGCTTGTTTCATTTTCATATTCATTCGATATTGTATCGGAGAAATTCCGAGCCTTTTGATGAAAAGCTGACGAAGTAAGCTTGGACTAACCGCACAGTTTTTCGCTATTTGCTCAACGGTGATCTTTTCGTTTTTCTCTAACAACTCACACGCAAGATTTATGATGTTGCTATGCGTATCGCTTTCATTCTTAACAGACTGCACAATGCTGTCTAGAAGCAAAAGAAACGACCCTTTGTTATATAATTGCGTACGTGATGTATATCTGTTCTCTTCTGATAGAATTCTAAATTTTTCAAAGCAAGTAAGATCAACGGATTCGGATAAAATCATAGGTACGCACGACAAAAAACTTTCTTCGTCTGCATCAAAGCAAATTAGATAATCCTCTGCCTCATCTGAAAACAAGGCTTCATACCGAGAACCTTTAGATAAAAAAACAAGGTTTCCCGATCGAGCGGAAACCGATCCCTCCTCGGTTATAAAGTCTACACTTCCCCTCACGAGAAGCATTAATCCATAATCGGGTCTCGGTTTGTTCAGATAGCTGAATTTGCTTTTGTACCAGTATTGCTTCAGTACCTTCGTTACGAGAAAGTCAACATCAGAGCAAAACCACTGTAATACTGTTTCTTTATCCATATCGTTACCTACCTTTTTTAGTCTTATATATTTTATCACGTTTTGTTGAAAAATACAATAACAAAACTGAAAAATATAATGACACACGGAATTTACCATGATATAATTTAAAAAAATACAAAAAAGGAAAAATTAATATGTCTGCAAAAATCAGATTTACGGATAAGGATCATTCCCTGACCGAACGGGAAATATTTGCCTCACAATACGTTCCCGGCGCAGTGGCACTTCAGGTTTCGGATCAAAGCTATAGTGGTTTTGACGGATTCGGCGTCGCGATCACGCCTTCTTCCTGCTATGAACTGAGTTTGATAGATCCCTCAGAAAGAAAAGAGCTTCTGCAACGGATTTATTCCAAAGACGGGGTCGGTCTTTCAGTTGGCAGAATATGTGTCGCCTCAAGCGATTATTCCCCCGAGATCTATTCATATGACGACTACCCATTTGACACATCTCTTGAGCATTTCTCTATTGAGCGCGATGAAAAATACATCATACCGATGATTAAGGAAATACTCGAAATAAATCCTGATATCTACCTTTTTGCCTCACCCTGGAGTCCTCCCGGATGGATGAAAACAGGTGGATCTATGTGCGGCGGATATATGCGAGAGCAGTATGTAGATTGCTATGCCGACTATATGATCAAATTTATAAAGGCATATGCTGAGCACGGCATAAAGGTCTCCGCTATCACACCCCAAAACGAGACAAACACTCAGCAAAACGGAAAAATGCCCGCTTGTATCTGGCATCCCGAGATCGAAGCACGATTTATTAAATTATTACGGCAAAAGTTACAAGAGGAAAATCTTGATGTAAAGATCTGGATGTACGACCACAATTTCAACGATACTGAGCGTGTGCTTTGGTCGCTTGAAAATTGCAAGGGATTATCCGAGGCTTGTGACGGAGTTGCTTTCCATTACTATGCAGGCAGTATTGAACAAACAAAAGCTGTCAAAGAAGCCTTTCCAAATCTGGAGCTTCATTTCACCGAGGGTGGTCCAAGGCTTACCGATCACTATGATACCGATTGGTGCAAATGGGGTCTTATGATGATCAAGGCACTAAAAGCAGGCTACCGTTCATTCACGGGTTGGAATCTTATGCTCGATGAAACGGGAGGACCTAATGTCGGTCCGTTCATTGGCATTTGCGGTGGTCTGGTAACAAGAGACTCAAGAAGCGGCGAATTGTCATACAGCGGTCAGTATAAAGCCTTTTCACACATCGCTCCCTACATAACCTCGAATTCGCAGATCTATCCTATCTCAACAAGCGACGCATATAATTTGGATATGAGCCATTATCCGATATATCCAAGAGAGATTGAAGGGGTATTGATAGATAATCAGGACGGCAAAAAAACCGTCGTTCTTGTAAACCCCAATGACCACGCTCTCCAAACACAGATAAAAATTAACGGTAAGCTTTGGTATATAGAGCTATACGCGGACAGTATGTGTACAATAACGGTAAAAGAGTAAAATGGGGTATTTATTTTTATCTCTCGCATTAATCTGCGGTGCGACAAAAGGATTCTTCGGAAAAAAGATAAGCGGATATGCGGAGAACACAAAAAGTGCCGTTCTGCTCAATCTGATTCGTATGCTTCTGTGCATAGTCTTCAGCTTCGCGGTTATGCTGTTCAGCTCGGATATCGGCTATTTGTCATTCGATATCAATATTATTCTGATATCCGCCATCTCAGGTATCGGTACAGCATTTTTTGTTGTAAGCTGGCTTCTTGCGGTCAGAAAAAGCGCATATATGATGCTTGACGTATTTTTGATGCTTGGCACACTGGTTCCGATCATAACGGGATATCTTATTTATTCTGAGCCTATCGCTATGAGACAGATAGTTGGCTTTGCGCTTCTCCTTGTGGCGGTGCTGACAATGTGTTCATACAATAACACGGTAAAAGAAAAGCTTTCTATCGGCTCTGTTTTACTGTTGATTAGCTGCGGTTTTGCAAATGGCATTGCAAGTGCTTCGCAAAAGCTTTTTGTCAATGTCTTTCCCGAAACACCGATTTCGATATTTAATCTTTACACATATGTATTTGCTTCGATTGTGCTTTCGCTCTTCTTTGTTTTTGCATCGGGCAAAGAACAAGTAAAGTTTAACGGTAATGCCTCAAAAAGAGCATATGTATTTATTTGTATTATGGCTATGGCACTGAGCCTACATTCGTATTTTTCTACAATGGCAGCTTCACATTTAGACAGTATGCGCCTATATCCGCTAAGCCAAGGAGCATCGCTTATAATCTCGACACTAATGGCAAGTCTCTTTTTCAAGGAAAAATTGACTTCCAAGGCTGTGATTGGTATCGCAACCGCCTTTATAGCGCTGCTTGTCATAAATTTATGATTTTTTCTGCCGCACCAATAAAATCTCACACCAAAAGGCAATATCATTCCATAACGGTTTGATATTGCCTTTTTTTACAGCATCATATTATTTTTAAAGCGTGACGGCGGAACGCCATATTTTTTCTTGAAGGCTCTTGAAAAATATTTCTCGTCGGAAAACCCACACATAGAAGATATCTCTCTAACAGAATGTTTATTTGCGACCAAAAGCCCCAATGCTTTATTCATTCGAAGCTTTATCACGTATTGCATCGGAGAGACTCCGAAATACTGAAGAAACATTCGCTGAAGGCTTGATACGCTGATAAATCCCTCCTTGCAGACAGCTCCTATGTCCAACGATGCCTCACAGAAATTAGTCTCGATATATCTGAGACAGCCTGCGAACGCAGTATTCGAGATAGACAGATTTTTATCCTTCTCTATCTTTTCAAAAATAGAATATATCGCGGCTTTTGCGCCGTTTACCGATCGCCACCTCTGCCAATCTTGACAGATCTGCATAAAGAGTAACGACACCTCTGCCGAATTTTCAAGGCTGTACGCCTCCGGCTCGTAATAATTGCAATCCTTCATATGGATAACAATACTTTCGCTAAGCGAATACTCCACCTCATACGGAAGATCACTCGGGATGAACAAAATGTCCCCGGGGTTTACAAGCAGCCTCTTATCTCCAAACTTGAAGTCTCCCGTTCCGCTTACACGGAAGGAGAGTGCGGAATAAGGTCGCGCATTTACACTGAAAAAACCTTCTCTATGTTTAAATCGGTCAATAGTCACGATCTGAAATGAAAGCGAATCAAAATTATATATCATTTTTTACCTCGATGTGTTACTTTAAATACATTATATCACACAATGACCAAAAAGTCCACCTTTTTGATTAAATTTGCCGTTTAAATCGGCGTTTATTTATGTTATACTGTAAAAAAACAAAAGGAGATATGCTATGATATTTAATCCACAGAATTTAACCAAAAAAGAAGGCAGCTTTATTTTCTCCGGTGAAATTAAGGCGAGCGCTCACCCGTGTCTCAACAAGGACATATTCAAAGAATTCTGGCACAATTTCACGTTTCAGAGCTCAGAGCTTAATGTTGATGTGACCGACAGATATATTTTCTCGGTCGGCAACGCAGAGCAGATATCTCCCGAGGACTGCGATTACACTATAAATATCGAAAAGACCGGTTTTTCTGTCTGTGCCAAGAGCGAAAAAAAGCTTATTCAAGGCTTTATGACATTGCTTGATCGATTCAAAGCTATCGACTGCGACGAAAAAACGGCTATCGAAGCAGAATGCTGTCAGATAAAGGACAGCGCTTGTCTCAAGACACGAATGATCCATTATTGCATATTCCCTGAGACCGAGCTCTGGGAGCTTAAGAGATTTGTTCGCTTCTGCGGCGCGTTGAAATATACCCACGTCATTCTGGAATTCTGGGGGATGCTGAAATATGATTGTCTCAAGGAGCTTTCCTGGTCTCACGGATTCACCAAAGATGAAATACGACCGATCATTCGCGAGGCAAATGAGTTGGGGCTTGAGATCATTCCTATGTTCAATCACTGGGGTCACGCCTCAGCGGGACGCGTTATACACGGAAAGCACGTGGTTCTCGACCAGAACCCATCCCTTCAGACCTACTTCAGCGAGGACGGCTGGTGCTGGGATATCAGTAAACCAAAGGTAAGGGCTCTGCTACGATCGATAAGAGTCGAGCTGATTGAGCTTTGCGGTGACTCCTCCTATTTCCACGTTGGCTGTGACGAAGCCTATAATTTTGAGTTTACAAAGGAAAATATGGATTTCATCTGCGATTTTCTCAATGAGATATGCGCCGAAATGAAGGATAAGAACTGCAGGATCATCGCCTGGGGCGATATGTTCCTATATAGATATGACAGCTACGATCCCGCCAACAAATACACCTGCAACGCCCCCTCTCCCGAGGTTGAAAAATATTTACTTAACCGACTTGACAAGAACATCATTATTGCCGATTGGCAATACGACGCAAAGCATTTCCCCGTTGAGACCTCTTCGGTTTTCCAAAATGTCGGATTTGATTGTTTGACCTGCCCTTGGGACAGAGGCTTTGACGAGCTTATCTCCTGTGTAAAGACGGCAAAGCAGCAAAAACTTATGGGCGTTATGCACACGACTTGGCACACACTCTCCTCTGGTACTCATTTCGCATTACTTACGGCAGTTAATAGTTTTGAAGCAGATTGTCAGCTCAAAAGAACGCAATCACGAACCTATTCAGCATCCCTTATGAGAAAGGTAATGCCCTCGAAGGGAGATTATCTCAGAGCGGGCTGGAGCAAGTATCAGATCGGCTTCAAATGGTAATATAAATTTTTTGGAGGTAAAAAATGAACAGAAATCTTACAGCAAAGGTGAAGGAATGCGCCTATGGATTTGGAGCGGATCTTGTCGGCGTCTCCCCCATATCAAGATTTAAGGGCGCTCCTATTATGATGAGTCCTCAGGGTATTCTTCCTACCGCGACAAACGTGGTGGTTTGCGCTATTCACCATCTCGATGAGGCTATCGAGCTCGGAGGCGAGGAGCATCCGCAGATAATAGGTCCTTACTCTATACAATACGTTATGAATCTTAAGCTTGACTATATCGCTTTTCGTGTAGCGCGTTATTTGGACAGTCTTGGCTACGAGGCTGTACCGATAGCCGCCTCGAATATATGGAGATATCGCCCCTTCGGTGATATGACCGCCACATTTGCACCCGATATGTCCCACATATACGCCGCAACCTGCGCGGGACTCGGACAGCTCGGCTGGCACGGTCTTACTATGTCTCCCGAATACGGTCCAAGAAACAGATTTATTTCAATTATCACAAACGCGCCTCTCTGCCCTACCCCTCTCTATGACGAATCAAAGCTCTGTGATATGTGCGGAGAATGCATCAAGCACTGCCCTACCGACGCATATCGCAAGGAATGCAACGGCACAAAATCTATCGAGGTAGAGGGTAAGGAATTTAAATTTGCCAATAAAAATCTTTGGCGCTGCGCGTGGGCTGAGCACTTTGATCTCGACCTTGACCTTGAAATTCCCGATGTCGTCGACGAGAAGGTCATTCTTGAAAATATCGACAAATACGGTATGCGCGGCGGAGAAATGGGCTGCTGCGTAAAATACTGTCTCCCTAAGCACCTGAGAAGCGACGGCGGCGAGCATACCTCTGCGCCTATGAGGAAGAAACACAGCATTGCGAATACCGATCTGCCCGTACACAGAAGGCTTTATGATGAGATCGTCAGCTTTGTCGGACGCTACAGCATAGATAACGTAGTCTTCCTTGACACAAAAACCACCGAGGCACTTGGAGCGAAAAAGGCATACGAATACGCCAGAGGCGCTGTCGTTATGACTGTTTCCTGCAAAAAGTCCGCGGGGGCGCAGGGCGACAAGATAAATGCCAGAAACGGTTACGGAAACGAAAGCTTTGGAACTATCAGCGCGGAGCAGACCGCTCTTGCGCATTTTTCGGGATTTGCCCGTCTTGACGCCTCGAGGATCATCGACGACTATGGCTACAAGACCCTCAACAGCCCCGAGGTAGACACAGACGCATACCTCAAGGCGGCGGGAATAGAGAAAAAGGACGACGAAATAATGGTTGCGGAGATCCTCCTCACAAACGCCCCCTTCTCAAAATATGAATACTACGAGCTGAACGCTCCCGTTGATAACGTAAAGCGCTCTATGACTGAAAATCTTTGCAGTCTGATGGAAAACGAGGGCAGCGACCTTTACGCCATCATTCCCGCAAAGCGCATAGATGAGCTCTCAAAGAGGCTCGTTCCCATAAAGGGCGGCGAGGCGATCATCGATATGGCGTCAAAGACCCCAAGATTCCATATTTTTGAGCCCGACTCAAAGAGCTATACGAGAAAGATCTACAAAACGTCAGATCATCTTGAGAACGCGCAAAATGTCATTCTTATGGGAATACATTATCCCAAGATAGTGCAGAAAATGACTATCAAGCCTCCTGCATTCGCGGTCGGTCCTTATATGTATTCAAAATATGAGACCACCTTCGAGCTTGCTTATTCCTCCTTCAAGATAACAAAATATCTGCAAGGAAAAGGCTATAATGCCGTCAGCACTTATAATCTTACGGGAATTGGCGGCGATATGGGTACGCCGAGAGGTGCTCTTCCCGATGCCTTCTGCAATCAGCTTGAGGCGGTTGAGGCAGGTCTCGGTCGCTTGACCCTTAACGGTATGTGCTACACCGAGGAGCACGGCTTCAGCCAGGATTTCATCGCTATCGTTACCGACGCGCCACTTGAGGAGATCGTCCACGCTAAGGGAGCTGTAGACACAGAGTATTGTGAAAATTGCGAAGTATGCGTAAAGGCTTGTCCCGCGAATGCCCTCCGCGCAAAGAATACGGTACATATCGAGCTTTGCGGAAGATCATACAGGTGGATACCTACCGACGGCAAGGCGTGTGATTGGTCGAAAAAGTACGCGCTCTGCGGCGAAGAGGGTCATAAATATACCGGATCTGACTCAAACTTTGAAGTCCCCGAGGAGATAACCGAGGAAAATCTGGCGGACGCAATGAAAAAAGCCGACAGAATTCTTTCCTACCGACCCACAACGGTCCACCGCTGCGTGATCGAATGTCCGCTTGTGCAAAAATAAAGTCCTCAAATTAATTAAACTAAAGGCAATATCATTCCATAACGGTTTGATATTGCCTTTCATTTTTATTTTTCTCTTTTGCCTTCGCTGAGATAATCCTTTGGGGATATTCCCATTGTTTTCTTGAATTCCCTGCTAAAATAAGACACGTCACCAAATCCCGACAGAAATGCCGCGTCGGTCACCGAACATCCCCCCAGGATCAGAAGCTCCTTTGCGTAGTCTATCCTCAGATTTCGTATATAGACGGCAGGCGAGACCGAATATACCTTGTGAAAAACCCTCCGCAAATAGGGTTCACTAATGCCGCAAAGCGACGCAAGGTCGGACATACGGATATTCTCTGTCGCATAGTGCTCGTTTATATATTCAAGCGCTGGCTTCAGTATCTTAAAGCTCTTTGCCGACGATGAGTAGACCGCCGACTCCTGCTTTATCTGCTTGAATATCTTATATAAATCGGCAAAGCACTCCTCGAAATACCCTACCTCTTTCCTTCGCCACGAGGAAACAGCTCTCTTAAAAAGCGAGAGCATTTTGTCTCTTCCCCGAACACTAAGCTTTTGGGGTCTGAATTTTACACTGTCGGAGGATATCAGAAAATTTATGGCGTACACCCCCGCATCACAGGTCTGCGGTATCTCGTTTTTGTCAACTGTGTAATTCGAGCCCTTTGGAAGATAAATTACCTCTCCCGAGCGACAGCATATTACCTCTCCCGTATCGAATCGGTAGGTGGTATCACAGCCGTCATTATATGCAAGTCCGTGATAGGCACGGTCCTGATGGATATGCCCACCCTTTCCGCAAGGCACAAAAACAGCCATAGCGATCCTCATCACCGCAACGGTCTCCTTCAAAAACTCCATTATCATCACCTCTTTATTATTATAACATTTTGTTTCGAATAAGTCAAGTGTTTCGGGAAGTTATTGTAACGCTTTACAGCTCGTGCTATAATTTGGACAGAACAAGGAGGTATCGCAATGAAAATGGATTTTGACAGAGCAAGATGTTATCTTGACGGTGAGTTCACCGATACAAAATGGATAAACGGCAGCGGACTTTCCGAGGAAGAGCTTATAGCATCGGTAAAGAAGCTTGAGGAGACTATTTCCTCAAAGGCTGTCTGCAAAGCAAAGACCTTTGAGTTTATTGCTTACAACGCCCCCATAGCTATAGATACCGAAGATATCTTTCAGGACAAACTGATGGGTGCGAAGATAATGGTCAGACAACGAAAGGATTGGGATGACTATGTAAAGCAGACCCTTCTGCCCGAGGAAACGGCGAAAATGCGCAGAATGTGGAAGCAATGCGGTGCTTATCTCGGCACAAGTGATTACGGTCACACCTCCCCTAACACAGAGCTTATGCTAAAAGTAGGGCTTGTCGGTCTTCTTCAAAGGGTAGATACCGCCGCGATGCGTGACGGGCTCAGCGAAAAACAAAAGGAATTCTATCTTTCCTGCCATATAGCTTTAGAGTCGGTAATACACGTTGCCAAAAGGCTGTCAGAAGCAATAGCGCCATATAATCGTGAGAACGCAAGTGCACTCGAAAATATTGCCCGCTCCGCCCCCGAAAATACCTATGAGGCAATGCAGCTTCTGGTTCTGTACTTTTTTATGCACGACTACGTGTGTGGAACAAGAGTCCGTACACTCGGACGTCTTGACGCCCTTCTGTATCCCTTCTACAAGAGGGATATAGAGAGCGGAAGATATACAAAGGAAGAGATCTCGGAAATGCTGAAATATTTCCTTTATAAATTCTGGGTCGCGAAAGTTCCCTTTGACCTACCTTTCTGTATTGGAGGCACTGATACCCACGGTGAGGAAATCACAAACGAGATGTCATATATGATCGTGAATGCGTACAGCTACCTCGATATCTATAGTCCAAAGATACACGTGCGAGTATCCGAAAAGACTCCCGCTTCCTTTGTGAAGCTGATCCTCTCCTGCATACGCGACGGTAAGTCGAGCTTTGTTTTTGTCAACGAAAAGATTGGCATTAAAGCCCTCACACAAGTGGGTATCGAGGAGGGCGACGCACGGAACTTCGTTCCGATCGGTTGTTATGAGCCTGCCGTATGGGGCGTGGAGATAGGCTGCTCTGACAACGGCGGAGTCAACCTCGCAAAAGCGGTGGAGGCGGTATTCAACAGAGGAAAAGATCTGCGCAGCGGAGAGCTCTGCGGCATTGACACCGATAAGATCTCATCTTATGATGAATTTTTAGCCGCAATAAAAGCTCAGATACGCCATATGACCGAACAGGCAATGTCATATATAAGACAGATCGAACGCCATTACGGAGAGATCAACCCCGACCCGCTCCTCTCGAGCCAATATGACAGAAGCGTGGAGCGAGGTGTTGACGTTTACGAGGGCGGCGCGAAATATAATAACAGCTCTCTCTATTTTTACTCGATAGCATCCCTTGTCGATTCAGTATGCGCGGTAAAAAAACTGGTCTTTGACGAGAAGAGATATAGCTTCGAGGAGCTTGGAGAGATCCTCAGAAAGAATTGGGAGGATCACGAAAAAGACAGAGCCACAGCGCTACGTCTTCCCGAAAAATACGGAAATCAAGATCCTCTTGCGGATAGTCTCAGCGTCGAGTTTTCCGAATATTTTGCCGAGCTTGTCAACAATAAGCCAAACTCACGCGGAGGAGTATTCAAGGCGGCTATGTACACCATAGATCAATGCTTCTACCTCGGTGAGCGAACGATGGCAACGCCCGACGGAAGAAAAGCGGGAGAAACGCTCTCAAAAAATCTCTGCGCCACGGTCGGAATGGACCGACACGGTATAACCGCCCTTATCAACTCTGCCACAAAGATCGACCACTCAAAATTTCCAACAGGCTCTGTACTCGACATAATGCTTCACCCATCCGCAGTGTCGGGCGATGAAGGACTCGACGCCTTTTACTCAATAATACTCACATACTTCGCAAGGGGCGGATTTGCGATACACGGAAACGTTTTTGACTCTTCGACCTTAAAAAAGGCGCAAAAAGATCCGCAAAATTACCGTAATCTGCAGGTTAGAGTTTGCGGCTGGAACGCGTATTTTATCAATTTGACAAAAGCAGAGCAAAACGCGTTTATCAAGCAAGCGGAAAGCATAGAGGGAAGGTTATGACGGCAAGTATATTTGAGATCAAGCGACTTGCGGTACACGACGGCGACGGAATAAGGACGACGGTATTTTTCAAAGGCTGTCCGCTCCGCTGCCTTTGGTGTCACAATCCCGAAGGACTTTCGAGAAAGCCTCAGCTCGGCTATTTTCCTCATAAGTGTATCGGTTGCGGTGAATGTGCCGAGGTCTGCCCAACAAGAGCGCATACAATAAGTCCCGACTCCCACACCTTTAACCGTGAGCGCTGCACGTCTTGCGGAAAGTGCGCTGAGGTCTGCCTTGGAGACGCCCTTATACTTTACGGAAAGGAAATGTCACCCGAGGAGCTTTTACCCCTTCTCCTTGAGGATAAGGAGTTTTATGAAACCTCAGGTGGAGGCGTTACCCTTTCGGGCGGCGAATGTCTCACCTATGCGGCTTTCTGCGCCGAGCTTCTAAAAAAGCTGAAGGATAGCGGCATTCACACCGCCGTTGACACCTGCGGAGCAGTTCCGAGGGAAAGTCTTGATAAGGTGATCCCCTTCACAGATATATTCCTTTACGATATCAAGGCTTACGACGAGGATACTCACTTAAGATGTACGGGAGTAAGCAACAGGCAGATACTTGAAAATCTCAAATATCTTGATAGCATAGGAAAGAATATAGAGATACGTATTCCCTACGTTCCCGAGCTTAACTCCGACCAGATAGAAAAAATAGGCTGCCTTCTCGCCCCCCTCAGCCATATCACAAGGATCAGACTTCTCGCGTACCATAACTACGCAGGATCAAAATATTCGGCTCTTGATTTGAAGAATACTCTGCCAAGTAAGCTTCCCACCGAAGAAGAGCTGACAAATGCCCGTAGGAAACTCAGCGAAATCACTTCCCTCGAGGTCTTATCCTGATATCACTCAAAAAACACCGCCGAGAGCCTTTTCGGTTGCTCTCGGCGGTTAAATTATTTTTTACAAGGAGATCAAACGTTTTCCTTCTGCTCCTCGGTGAGAACACCTATGGGTGCGCAGACACAGCTTCTTGTTTTGCTGTTTGCGTAGTAAATGCGGTTGACCTCATTCATAGCGTCAACGCAACGGGGAGATGCCGAAGGAACAAAATCGTGGTTCTTCATCTCGTAGTCAATGATCGCTCTGAGGTAGAAGAGACGGAAGTTTCTTGATCTTGCGATCTTCTCGGGGAGAATATCGTTATATTTCATTATCGTGTTATAAACGAAATCTATATCCGAGGTATCCTGAATAACGTATCTCTTTCCGTTGGATTCGGGATCTTTCCTTCTGTGGAGCGCCGTCTCGGTCTTCTTGATAGCCTCGAAAAGCTCCTCGTCCTCACAGCAGAATTCATACTTTACGTACTCGCGGAGCGCCTCAAAGGCATCGGGAGACGTTCCGTTGTAAAATTCCATCTCAATGAACTTATTGGAGTCCTCAAAAATTCCCTCCGAATAGGGGAATCCGCCCTGATAAAGGCTCTCACACGCCTTGTTAGTCCTATCAAGGAAGCCTGCGAGCGTGCTTGCGCCGTATCCGCCCCAAGGTGAGCAATACTGCATACTGATCTCGGGGAAATCGATGAACTCTCTTCCCTCGGGAATTCCCTTTTCCTTTATGCACTCGGGAAGATTTCCGTTGTGGAAGAACGCCATTATGTATTCAACGTCGTCAAACATAGGATCATTGAGCTTATCGTAAAACTCTGCCCACTCACCTTCAACAAATCTGTCAAAATACCACGTGGAGACTACCACCTTAGTGTTGGGGAGAACCTCGTTTACAAGCGCCTTGTAGTGCGGGAAAAGCTTGAGAAATCCGTTTGATCCCCAAGGCTGACACTCGGGGCAGGAGCAGCCGCCCTGATCGTAAGGCCAATATACAACGTAGTCTATTTTGAGGTCGGCAAAGCACTCGAACACCTCTCTGCGGTACTCAATGATCTTCTCAATTCCGCCTTCCTTTGAGGGGCAGAGCTCAACGTGGTAATGTCCGTGAGGCTCGGCAAAATATCTTCCGTTGATATCCCATCTTGCGCGAAGATGCTCGGGTGAGTTTGCAAACGCCTCGTTGGAGTTCATCGTCATAGACGTCATCATTCCGAGATCGTTTGTATACTTTATAATAGCGCGAAGTCTTGCGATGATCTCCTGCGCCTCCTCTTCCTTCGTTGAGTTGTAATGGTGCATATCAAACCAGGTCTCGATGCAGTTACAGCCGCGGAGCGCCAGATCCTCAATGACCTCATATACCTTTTCAACAGGAGCAACGTGGTAGAAATTATAAAAATGAGTTGCGAAATACATTCCTCTGATCGACTTTGCGGGAGTGTGATCGATCTCACCCGCAAAAGGTACAAAGCGTCCCTTGCCGTCAAATTTTATCTTTCTGAGCAGACGTCCCACAGCCGCGTGTACAGCGCAATCGTTTGCCGCAACTACAGTAGCGCCATCTGTTCTGCCTCTGACGGTGTATCTGTCGGACTTATATTCACCACTCACCGAAACTGTGACCGTATAGTCGGCGTTTTCGCCGACAAGCTCACATTCTCTCAGCTCAAGAGCTCTCTTTACCGACCCGAGAAGAATACCGTAGCTTACTTCACCCATTCCGTTGTTGACAATAGCAATTTTTTTCATTGTTATAAACTGCCTTTCTGCGAAAGGCATCGACGGGGTTATGAAACCCTCGTGCGCTTTCGCTTTTTGTTAATAAATTTGTGGTAAAATATAGTTAAGAGCCGGCAAACTAAGCA
>SVSX01000043.1 GCA_015064085.1 Oscillospiraceae bacterium
CTCGTCGGGAATACTACCTAATTTGACGCTTCAATACTATTTTTTTTGACTGCCTTGCGACAGTCTTTTCTCTGCGCTCATTTTTAGGCAAGGCGAAGCACGACTGTTAGTTATCTGTTTCAAACTTCAGCTCCCAAAGATTTTATATTGAAAAGTTAATTTTCCGTCTTATAATAAGCCACGGCAAGATCGACTACCATTCCGTAGCTCTTAGTTCCCTCTGTGCCTTGAAGCTCGAGGAAGGTATTGTTCACCGTACCCGTGACCTCACTCGCCACCGAGTCGCGGTATTTATCGTAAAATGCCGAATACGCCGCAAGCTCACCTCTAACTCTCGGCTTCAGCATACCGTAGACCTCGTAATAGAGCTCGGGCGACGCCTCATAAAGCGCCGACGCAAGGTATTCGTAAAGATTGAGGTAAACCGAATAGCGTATATACGCGTCCTCCGATCTTATACCGACGAGATAAGCCACAAAATTCGCCTCGTCCTCCCTCGCTATCCCCCGCTGATGCGCCAGCTCGTGAGCCGCCGTAAATGGCAGAGTATAGTCAGGGAAAGCCACGTTGAGGTTAGCCTCACCCGTATAGAAGGAATAGACCCCCGTTATGTGAGTATATGACATAAGCTCACTCAGCATCACGGGCTTCAGCTTTGAATCGAGCCTCTGAAGAAATTTATATTCGTCGCAGGCATCATCGTAAGCCAAAAGCAATCTGTCATTCATTTCCCTATATCCGTAAGGCATTATAGAAAATCCGTTCTCAAGGTATGCTATATTCTCCGACTCGAGATTGACCTTGTCCGCCACTATCTTCGCCGTCTCAAAAAGCTCCTCCGCGCTGACGTCAGCCCTCTCGATCCGCAGCTTTTTGTCGAGTGTGCTTCCTCGGTACGCCGAAGCAAACCCAAAGGTAAATACAGAGAAAAGCAGACCGAGAAGCGAGAATACCGCTCCGCAAAAAACGAATACGTTATGCCAGCTGTCCGAATACCTTTTGTTTGCGTAAATAACTATAAAAGCCACGGTGAGCGGCATCAGTATCAGGATCATCTCCCCAAGAGAAAAAGGTATCCAGCTCGTGAGATGCGCGAGAAGCGCTCTGACGACCGATGAGATATATCTGTTAAAGAAATCCGAAAAGCTCTCGCTAAGGAGAAATATCACAAAAAGCAGAGCGCTCACAAGCGTGACGGCATAAAATATCTTAGCGAAAAGAGGCAGTGTCTTTTTCGGCACGTCAAGGATCTCCCCGATCGGCTCAGCCGCCATATCCTCCTCAGGTCTTTTTCTTTTAAAAATCATATTCAAGCTCCCGAACTCCAAAATATTTCTCAAGCAAGATCCTCATATCCCCATGAAGCGGCGCGACAAGTCTCATTTTCTCCCCCGTCGATGGGTGCTCAAGCTCAAGGACAGCCGCGTGAAGGGCTTGACGAGTTATATCGGGAGAGGGCTCTCCGTAAAGCTCATCTCCCACGATAGGGTGACCTAAACTTGAAAAATGGACTCTGAGCTGATGTGTCCTTCCCGTCATAGGCTCGGCGCACACAAGGGTATGACGCTCTCCGCGAAGCAAGACCTTAAAACGGGTCAGGGCATAATCAGCCCCCTCCTCTTTTCCGCAGACCTCTCTGACGATTATGCTCTCGGCAGTCCTCCTCATATAGGTCTCGATCTCTCCCGCCTCCTCAGCCATAGCTCCGTGAAGGATCGCAATGTATTTTTTGCGTATCCGCTTGTTCTGCATAGCCTCTGTAAGCCTTGCCGCCGCTATTCTGTTTCTGGCGATTATAAGAAGTCCGCTGGTGTCTCTGTCAAGTCTGTTTACGGGTCGAAAGACAAATCCGCTCTCGAGCTCTCTGTAGCGGTACGCAAGGGCATTCGCCACAGTGTCTCCGTAATGTCCGCAGGATGGGTGAGTCGGCATATCCGAGGGCTTGTCCGGCACTACCATATCACTGTCCTCGTAGATAATATTCAAGGGAAGACAGCAGGGCTCTATCCCGCTCACAGCATCTCTGTCCTCGGTGTTAAGCTCGAGGATATCCCCTTCTCTCAGAACACGCCTCACGGTTACTCTCTCGGAATTAACAAGTATTCCGTCCTCAAGATATTTGATATGTCTTATCATTCCGCCCGACAGCCCGAGAATATTTCTCAGAATATGCAAAACTGTCAAGCCGTCGTGCTCCGATTTTGCAACAAACCTCAAAATATACCTCCCACGAACAACAAACAATACATCTTCTTATATTATATCATTCGTGGGAGGATATTACAAGGATTTATTCGCAAATTCTTTTATTTTTTATTCGACACTCTTCATTACCGCCGCAAGCATTCTCGCGGCATCCCCTCTGCAAAGCTGCGCGGAGGCTGATATATTGCCCTCCTCGGGGTAAAGTACGCCCATATAATTGAGTGATATCACCGCGCTGACGGCATAATCGGGTATCTCCTCGTAGTCATCAAAAGAGGGAGTCACAGTGGGGGTCGCGGCGTCTATCATATTGCAGATCATCACTGCAGCCTCAGCTCTGCTTATTTCCTTATTCGGCATAAAGCAAAGCTCACCGTCAAGATACATTCCCTTGATATAGCCAAGGTCGTAGGCAGTCTTGACGTATCCCTTCATCTCCTTCGGGATATCGGCGTCATCGCTGAACACCGTACTATCGGCACTCGCTACCTCCTCGATACCAAGAGCCGACATCGCCATTTTAAGAAATTCGACTCGGCTGACCGACCCCTCGGGATTAAAATGAAGCGCTGTACCAACGCTCTCACCGCTCATTATCCCTGCCTCGGTGACCTCAAGCGCCGCGTTGTAGTAGGGAGATGAGAGCATATCGGCGTAGACCGTTGAGGTCGACTGCTTCTTCACGTTGAGATTTACAGTACGGGAGGCGCTGTAATTTCCGTAAATATCTCTTGCTACGTAGGTAAAGGAGTCCTTTCCCGTATATCCGTCGTAAGGAGTGTAGGTATAGCTTCCGCTCTCCTTATCACAGATAAGAAGCCCCTTCTTCGGATAGGATACCACCTCCACCGTCACCTCGTCCCCCTCGGGATCATAGGTGGGCAGAGTGCCGTAAAGAGTAATGTCCTTGTGCGTACTGAGGTTAAGTGCCGCCTCGGAGGCAACGCTCAGCGTTGGAGCGTAGTTCACACTCTCGAGCATATAAAGATTACACCTCACGTCATAGGGTGAGCCGTCGACCGAAAAGCGGAAATAAGAGACCCCCGCCGAGGAAGATTTTGGCTCATAGCTGAGCAGTGAAAGACTCGCGCCGCTGACGGTCTGACCCTTGGAAAGAGCCGTAGAACCAACAAGGAGCTCACCGTCGGCAATGGGCGGTACTTCGGTAAAGGTAACGCTTCCTATCCCCGAAAGGTTCATTGCTCTTGCGAAATCCTCAGCGTCGAAGCTGATCCTTCCGCCCTTGATCCCCGCCATTGCCATACTGCTGTCCTCGGCAAGGAGATAGAGTCCGTGAGACACGGGTATATCCCCATTCTCAGCCGAAGCGGAAAAGGCGGAAAAGGAAAAGCAGAAGATCGACACAAGTAAAAAACAGAATAAAACGGTTATATTCTTTTTCATTTTTCCCTCCAAAAATTTTTCTTCACAACAAGTTTATAGCACATACTCACTTTTTATGACTCACACGAAAAAAGATGTGGATAGCTCAAGCATTATTTTCCCCCACAGACAAAAAATTGCTTTTACCTCTTCCCTTTTGAGGGAAATTCTGCTATAATGTTATCATATAAACCGACACAGAGGAAAAATTATGATTTGCTGCTTTACGGGACATAGAGATATCCCTCCCGAACATATGGCTGTCCTGCCACAAATACTTGATTACGAAATAGAACGGCTGATCGTCTGCGGAGTTACCGAATTCCGTGGCGGCGGCGCTCTCGGATTTGACACACTGGCTGAGCTCAAGGTCCTCGAAAAAAAGAAAAAGTACGATTTTCTCGCACTTAAGCTCATTCTTCCCTGCCGCGATCAGGCAGCCTCCTGGTCCGAACGCAACAGAGCAATCTATAACTACATTGCCTCCGAGGCAGACTCTGTCGAATACGCCTACGAACGCTATAACAGCAATTGTATGCACAAAAGGAACAGAATGCTTGCCGACGGAAGCGACTTTTGTCTCGCCTACCTCACCTCAAATTCGGGAGGCACGGCATACACCTGCAATTACGCAAAAAAGATCGGCGTGTCGATAATCAACACCGCCGATAAAATAACTATTTCCTGACTACCTTTGAAATCCCCTTTTTTACGGGTATGATAAGCGCCGTCGAGATCACAACCGCCGCGCCGCCCTGGAGGCAATTTCCCGCCACCGACGCCACAGCGCCGAGTCCGTATCCGAGCACAAAACACTCGTATAAAAAGTATCCCCCGATCATAACGCCCTCGCAAAGTGTCGCTGAAAGCACACGCGGTATGAGCCCTCCGCGCCGAAGCAGCTTCTCAAAGCCAAGATAGACAAAATAAGCTGTAAGCGCCATTCCCGCCTTTATAACGAGCGTTGCGGGAGCATATACCGCATAGCCCATCAGAAGATCGGAGATAGCAGATCCAACACCCGCGGCGATAGCCCCCGCAAAAGGGCCGAGACACCAAGCGGAAAGGACCACAAAAACGTCGCCAAGATTGAAATAGCCGATAGGCAAAGGAACAGAAATAAAGGTCGCAAGGCAGGTAAGCGCCGCAAAAACGGCAAGAAAGGTTATCCCTTGCGCCGTTATTTTTTTGCCGATTTTCCGATCTGACATATAAATCACCTCAAGCTTTTTATTGTCATAATTATACAACCTTTTTTAGAAATTGAAAATAGGCAAAATAAACAATCTTTTTTTTACTGAAAAAAAAATTTTTAGCTTTTTTTCATCGACTCACGAACACTCTGCCAATCGGGCATATGCCTTCCGAGAATTTCCTTGAATTCAGCTCCGTGATCAGGATATCGCAGGTGAGCCAGCTCGTGAAGAATAACGTATTCAAGGCAGACACGGGGCAGCTCCGCCAGCTTCAGATTTATTCTTATCCTCCCCGTATCAACGCTGCAGCTTCCCCACCTTGTTTTCATATCTCTGATCTTCACCTCAGTGGCGTGAAGACCGAGCCTTGCCTCCCAAAGGGGAAATGACTCTCCGATGGCTTCCCTCAGCTCTGCTCTCTGAAGCGCCGAGAGCGCCGCCTCAAGAGCATCTCGGTCAGAGGTATCGCGAAGCTCAGCTTTTATCTCGTCACCCTCAAAGAAGGCACGGTCCTTATTTCCTTGCAAAATACAAATATTATAACTTTTCCCCCACATCATAAGTGTATCTCGGCTTTTTTCGGTATTTTTTGTGGGAACAGAGTGCATTTTATCACCACTCAAATGTTTTTTCAACCAAGAGCGCTTCGACTCAACAAAGTCATATATCACTTTATCCGACACCCTCATAGGCGCGGACACCCTCACCTTGCCGTCCGAATAAGACACCACAAGGCGCAGATTTTTCACCTTTTTTCTCGTTACCTCTATCTTTATTCCATCTAAATCGATAATCATATTTCTAAACCCAAAAATGCAACGAGGCTGTCTCAAAAATGAGACAGCCTCAAATGATTTACAATAGAGATCATATCTCGGGGATAACTATCTCCACCTCGCGTCCAAGCTCTGCCGACTTTGCGATACCGTCGATAATAGCCTGGTTGTAAAGGATCTGACTCGAGGGAACAGGAGCGGGAGTTCCGTTCTTGCACGCGTCAAGGAATGTACGCACCTTGATGTCGAAGAGACCCTTCTCTGTTTTGAGTATCGGTATCTCGGTAACTACCTCAGTTCCCGCAACCTCGTGGTATATCTTCATTGCGCCGCCGACAGTACCGTTCCAGCACTCTGTGGAGGGTATGCGAAGTCCGCCCTTTGTTCCGAGAATAATCGTGTCACCGGGGGTGTCCATATTCATTGCCCACGCGATACGGAAGTCGAGAACTATACCGCCCTCAAGACGAATGAACGCCGCCGCAAAGTCATCAACTCCGAACTTCTTAGCGTACTCCTCGCCGTGCTCCTTGTATCCGCAGTACTTGGGATCTGTTCCGAAAAACGCCGACTTGTATCCCGATACAGTAAGAGGCTTCGGATATCCGAGAGCGTTGAGCACCATATCGAGAGAATAGCAGCCGATATCGCCAAGCGCTCCTATACCCGCGGTGTCCTTCTCAATAAAGGTCGTACCGAAGGGCGTGGGAATTCCGCGTCTGCGTCCGCCGCCTGTCTGAATGTAATATACGTCTCCAAGCTCGCCCGACTGAACGATTTTCTTGAGCATCTTCATATTCTCGTCAAATCTGGGCTGGAAGCCGATAGAGAGGACCTTTCCGCTCTTCTTCTCAGCTCTCATAACCTCTACCGCCTCGTCGAGAGTAACCGTAAAGGGCTTCTCGAGAAGAACGTTTACGCCCTTGTTGAGCGCATAGATGGTAGGCTCTGCGTGCTGACAGTTGTAGGTACAAACAGAAACGGCGTCAAGAGCGAGAGACTCATCGTCAAGCATTTCCTTGTGGGAAGCGTAATCCGTCTTAACTCCCTCAACTCCGTACTTCTTGAAGAATGCCTCTGCCTTTCCGGGGATAAGGTCAGCACCCGCAACGATCTCTACGTCGGGCTGATTGAGGAGCGCCTTGATGTGCGATCCCGCGATCCATCCGCATCCGATGATACCGAATCTTATCTTCTTTGTTGTGTCGATGACCTCAGTTCCTCTTGAAGAGAACTGATTAAGTCCTGACATTGAGCTGTCTGCCATAATAATATCCTCCTATGATATTTTATTTTTTATTAAAGGGATCTCAGATAATCCACGCTCTTCTTGATAGACTCAAGAGGCGTAAGTCCCATAGAGGGTCTGTCCTGCTCAACGACCACCCACTCAGCACCCGCGTCCTTTGCCGCAGCGAGTATCTCGGGGAAATTCTGAAGTCCGCTTCCAACGGGGCGGAACTCAAAATTGTTAGGTCTTGCGGGAGCTTTCTTTTCGATTCCGATAAGCTCATACATATCCTCGGACTTCTCTCCGTAGAAGTCCTTAAGGTGAACAACGGGCGCTCTTCCCGCATACTTGCGTACGTAAGCGGAGGGCTCTTCGCCTCCAACGTTTACCCAGCAGGTGTCGAGCTCGGTCTTGAGAAGATCCTCGCTTACCTCCTCGTAGATGACGTCGAGACCGTATTTGCCGTCAAGCTTGATAAACTCGAAATCGTGGTTGTGATAAAGGAGCTGAATTCCGTGCTTCTTAGCTACCGCTCCTATCTTCTTTATACTCTCAAGCACCTCGGGGAAGGCTTCGCTTCCGGGGCGATGATCCTCTCCGAGATAAGGAATAGCCACGTATTTGCAGCCGATGAGCGCATAGTCGGAAAATACCTTCTCCGCGTCGGCAAGCATATCTACGTAGGGAACGTGAGCCGAGATCGGTACAAGACCTATCTCCTCGCACATCTTCTTGACGTCCTCGGGAGAGTTTCCGTAAAGACCCGCAAACTCAACACCGTCATAGCCCATTTCCTTTATCTTTTCAAGTGTTCCTCTCAGATCCTCCGAAGCGTCACCACGAACCGAATAGACCTGAACCGCGATTGGTAATGCCATAATTATTTCCTCCTTGATAAACAGCCGAGCTGTTATTTATTCAATTTAATTATAAGACATTTCTTTAACTCATTCAAGTCATTTTGTCGCTTCTTTAAGACATTTATTGCTCTTTTACTCTTCTAAAAGGGGAAGAACGGCAGAAACGATGTCTTTTTGTATATCTTCTATTCCTCTTGACGCATCGATAATAGCTATCCTATCCTCGTCTCCGAGATCCTCAAGGACAGCCATAAAGGAATTTCTCACTCTTGTCAGAGTCTCGGTATTTTCATATATCTCTGTGGACTCCCTTCCGCGGCATATCCTACGCATACTCTCCTCGGGTGTAAGATCGAGAAAAACGCAGATGTCGGGGTGGCGTATCTCAGGGCAGGCAGTGTTCAGATTTTTCACCCAGCCGTAATCCACCACGCTTCCTTGGTAGGCAAGAGTGGAATAATAATATCTGTCGCAGATAACGTCTATCCCCTCGGAAAGCATTTTCTCTATACCAAGCTCTGCGTCTATATTGTGAGCTACACGGTCAAGGGTAAACATAAGGGCGATCTGACAGTCGCTCTTCTTGACCTTGCCCGAAAGCACCTCACGAAGCTCCTTTCCGCTTTGAAATCCCGTAGGCTCTGCGGTCATATACACCTTTCTTCCAAGCTCTCTGAGCTTTTCGGAAAGCATAGCGGCTTGGGTAGTCTTTCCCGCGCCGTCTATCCCCTCAAATACTATAAACTTCCCCATTCCCATATCATTTTCTCCATTTATTCTTTAAATCTCAGGGAAATTTCCCCACTTGACAGTTTTTTTGTACTTCCGTCATCGAGCAAGACTACAAGTCCGCCAAGCTCATCTATATCGACAGCGCGACCCGAGGTCGCTCTATGACCTTCAAAAAAAATTATTTCCTTACCGAGAACGATAGAATGATCCCTGTAATATTCTATTATCTCACGCCTCGACGGATCTTCCGAAAGCTCGAGTATCTTCTCGGATATCACACGCGCAAGGCTGATTTTTTTATCCGAGCTTACCCCAAGAGAGGTCGCGATCTCGGAGATCTCACGCGGAAATTCCTCGGTGGAGAGATTCACCCCCACTCCGATCACCGAATATCTCACGCCCTTCGCAACAAAGGATTCGCAAAGTATGCCACAGACCTTTTTTTCACGGTAATAGAGATCGTTTACCCACTTTATCCCCACCTCAATGCCAAAAGTCTCAAATATTGCTTGCGCCGTCCCCACCGCAGCTATCGTTGTGAGTCGCAGGTTGTCGGCAATATTCTCGGATGCCCTCAGCAAAAGGCTCATATAAAGTCCACTTCCTTCGGGCGAGAAAAAGCTTCTTCCCATTCTCCCCCGCCCTTCGCTCTGACCCTCGGCAACTATCAGCGCGGGAACGGAAAGTCCCATCTCCGCCTGCCGCCTCGCCTCCTTGTTGGTCGAGTCAAGAGAGACGAACTCGGATATTCTTATCTTTTCCTGCTTGTTCATCTCGAAAAATTCCTTTCGGTGTTATACATATTCAGTATACCATATCATTCTTTTTTTTTCAAGAAGAATATAAATTTTACAATATATTTTCTTATATTGTAAGATTAATTATTGCAAAAAATCTATTTGTGTGCTATAATTAATATGGATAGTATTATCCGAAAGTCTACCCTTGTAACGGAGAACAGCTGTGAAATATATTTTAGCCTCAAAATCCCCCAGAAGACGGGAGATACTTGAGAACATAGGACTTGAATTTGAAATTATAACCGCCGATACCGACGAATCCTCGGAGGAGACCGATCCCGCCCGTCTTTGCGAGATCCTCGCCATAAGAAAGGGAGAGGCGGTCTACAATAAACTGCTTTCTGACGGTGTCGATTGCAGTGACGTTATCATAATCTCCTCGGACACGGTAGTCGCCGCGGGGGGCGAGATCCTCGGGAAGCCCCATAGCCGCGAGGACGCAAGAAGAATGCTGAGGCTGCTCTCGGGTAGTCAGCATTCGGTACTCAGCGGAGTCTCGATCATAAGAAATGGCAGCTGCTACGTCGATCATTCGGAGACCCTTGTCACATTCGACGAGCTGAGCGACGAGGAGATCGAGGAATACATAAGCACCGACGACCCTTACGACAAGGCGGGCGGCTACGGAATACAGACCCACGCCTCCCTTTGGGTAAAGGAGATCTCGGGCTGCTATTTCGGAGTGGTCGGGCTGCCCGTCCACAAGCTCAACAAGCTCCATAAGGAAGCTACGGGAAGACCGCTTATATAGAGAATTAATCAAGCAACTAAATTTCGGAGAAAGGAGGTACGCTATGCCAAAGGTTTTGGGCGTTGATCTTGGAACTGCAAACACGTTCATATATATGAAAAGCAAAGGAATAATTCTGCGCTCACCCACTGTCGTCTCCGTGGACAAGGAGACCCGTGACGTAGTCGCGGTAGGCAGAACGGCTAAGCGTATGCTCGGAAAGACTCCCGAGGGAATTCAGGCGTTCAGACCTCTCAAAAACGGCGTTATTGCCGATTTTGACGTAACCGCTAAGATGATACGCTCCTTCTTCGAGCTTACCGACTCTATCTCCTTCTTCTCAAGACCAGCCGTTATCGTCTGCGCTCCCTACGGTGTTACCGAGGTCGAAAAGCGCGCCGTCGAGGACGTGATCTTCGAGGCGGGGGCAAGATCGGTAGCCCTTATTGAAGAGCCCCTTGCGGCGGCGATCGGAACAGGACTCCGTGTGGGAGGTCCTCGGGGTACTATGATAGTCGACATCGGCGGAGGAACTACAGAGGTCGCCGTTATGAGCCTTGGAGGAGTCGTTGCCTCACGTTCGATAAGGATCGCGGGTGACGCACTCGATGAGGCTATCGTAAGCTATCTAAGAAGCGAAAAAAGTCTTCTTATCGGAGACATTACCGCCGAGCAGATAAAGATGAGAATAGGCTCTGCGCACATCACCTCGGATATGGGAGTCCACGAGGTCTTCGGACGTGAGCTGAGAACAGGTCACGCCTCCTCGGCAAATATCACCTCAGCCGATACGCGAGAGGCAATGAGAGATGCCCTTGAGCAGATAATATACGCAATAAAGACCACACTTGAGGACACCCCGCCCGAGCTCTCCTCCGACATTTACGACCGAGGAATAACCCTCACGGGAGGAGGCGCGTACCTGAGAGGAATCGATACACTGATAAGCCAAAAAACAGGCATAAAGGTAAATATGGCGAAGCGCCCCTTTGACAGCGTATGCCTCGGCATAGGAAAGGTCATTGAAAGTGAAAAAATGATGGGTGATATCCTCAAATACAGAGGAAAATAAATTTTACGGAGAATCAAAATGGACAATAATCTTGACATCAAGACCAATATAACCGAAGCCGCCCCACAGTCGGTCACCGAGAAAGAACCCGAAAAGGCGCAAGAGCCCGAAAAAGCTCCTAAGCTCCCGCCCCACCGCGAATACGCCAAAAGAATTGTAAAATTCAGAAAATTCTATATTCAGCTCCTTGCCACTATCGGCGTCGCTATGATAGGAGCTCTTCTTGTGGCGCTTTTTTATAACCTCGCCATCGGTGTCGCGGTGGCTGTCGTCGCCACCCTGCTTTACAGATATTTCGCGGTAGATGAAATGTTCAAGCAGCTTGGACTAAAGTACACAAGCATAGTCGGCGGCATAAAGATAACAGGCTGCGAGGAGCGCTACGGCGACGTGCTCTGGATTCCCGAAAGCATTATGTTCTTTGACGTTACCGAGATTTCGGACGAAGCCTTCACCAAAAAAGAGGATGCGACATTGCGCTGTGTCTTTATCCCAAAGACGGTTACAAGGATCGGCAAGAATATCTTCGCGAATATTCCTACCGTGACCGAGATCCGCTACGAGGGAACAAAGGAAGAATGGGAAATGATCGAAAACGAGACCGATCTCGCTTCTATCACCCTCTTCTTTGAGGCAAAATATCCTCCGATACCCAAAAAGAAAAAGAAGAAAAAAGCCAACAAGACAAAATAAAAGCTATTAATTTTCGAAAGGAGAGACAATGAAATTTTACAGATCTAAATTTTTCATTATATGCGCGGTGCTTGCCGTGCTTTTGACTGTTATTCCGTCGGCGCTCTCTCTTTTCGGATACGGCGATCTGCTCAGAGGAGCGCTGAAAACTGTCGCAAAGCCCTTCGAGTGGTGCGCCTCCAAGGCAGGAGACGCGGTGGACGGCTTTGTCTCGGTCTTCACGGGGTACGACGAGCTGAAGGAGGAAAACGAGCGCCTCAAGGAAGAGCTCTCCGAGCTCGAGGACGAGAAGCACGAAAACGAAGTCCTCACGGAGGAAAACACCTGGCTCAAGACCTATCTCAAAATAAAGACAGACCACCCTGCCCTGCTTATGACAGACGCCACAATAATCTCCCGCCAATCGGGAAATTACGCAACCGTCCTCACTCTTAACAGAGGCAGCATCAACGGAGTCAAGCGGAATATGCCCGTAATAACTGCTGACGGTGTCTTCGGATACGTCAGCGAGGTCAGCCTCGACTCCTGCAAGGTCGTCAGCCTTGTGGAGACCGCAAGCTCACTCAGCGCCTATACCGACAGAGGTAACGTGGTGGGCGTTGTTGAGGGAGACTCGGTACTCAGGGAGGACGGTATCTGCAAGATGACCTATATTGATGCCTCTGCCGACATTAAGATCGGTGATAAGGTATATACAGGCGGTAACGGAAAGATATACCCCCCGGGGCTTCTTATAGGTGAGGTCACTCACATAGAGGCTGACGAATATTCAAGAACTCTCATCGCGTCGGTAAAGCCCGCCGTAGATTTTGAAAATATCAGCTCGGAGAGTCGGGTTATGATCATAACAGGCTACGTCACGGAGGACAAGTGATATGCAGACCCATAACAGACACGAGGCATCACGCAGGACGGTAATAAGAAGAGCTCTGCTTTACGGAGCTCTCTTCTTCCTCACCGCCCTGCTTCAATGCTCATTTTTCCCCGAGCTCTCATTTCTCCCCGCGATCCCAAAC
This sequence comes from Oscillospiraceae bacterium, assembly GCA_015064085.1. Classification (GTDB taxonomy): domain Bacteria; phylum Bacillota; class Clostridia; order Oscillospirales; family CAG-272; genus HGM12713. The sequence continues at coordinate 12,695 of SVSX01000043.1, forward strand.
CTGACTCTCGGCGCACTCGTGGCAGTGTCACTCTTCGACACAAGAGAGACAGCTCTCATTTCGGCGATCGCCTCGGGATTTCTCCTTGATACTCTCGGAAGCAGCGGACTATCCCTTACCCCGCTCTTTTTTCTGCTTATAGCGGCTGTCTTCAGCGGAATAGCGAAAAAGATCCTCCCGAGCTTCATCACCTATGCCGTTCTTATGCTACCCGCATCGTTCTGCGGCGCACTCTACACTTTGCTTATGCTGAAGATAAGCGGCGGCACAGCACCCCTCGGAGGGCTCATTACCTCGACTCTTCTCCCCGAGCTTATTCTCACCCTCGTCTTCTCACTGCCACTTTGTATTCCCGCAAAGCTCATAAGCAGGTTTGTTGACGCAAAGAGCAAATTCAAGCTCTGACAAAAGGAAAGGATACCTATGGATAATAACAGCTTCCACGATAATATACCCACACCCACGTCGGATCAAAACGAAGGACAGCTAAAGGATCGCGGACGTGAAATAAGGAGAACCTTCTCTGTCCTCGGGCTCGGAATGGTCGGATTTCTGCTGAGCTCCGAGCTGACCTCCCTCGCACTCGCATTGCTATTGAAGGCTCTTCCCTCGCACCTCGCCCCCTCATATTTCATAAATATGCTGATCTCTATGACGCCGATGTACCTCGTCGGACTCCCCATCTTCCTGCTCATAACCCATAAGCTGAAGATATGCAGACCGACACCCAACAAGCTCTCCCCCTTCGCCCTCCTCTCTTACATCGCGGTGTCGGCTGCCTTTATGTACGTCGGCAACGTAATAAGCGTTTCCCTCGTTTCGGTCTTTGAGCTTATCAAGGGCGACAGTGTTATAAACAAGATCTCAGATACCCTTATGGAGGGCAACGTACTCGTAAACATCCTATTTGTGGTGATACTTGCCCCGATACTTGAGGAGATCTTCTTCCGCAAGATACTCTGTGGAAAGCTCCTCCCCTACGGTGACCTTGTTGCCATTACTGTTCCCTCGGCGATATTCGCACTCTGCCACGGAAATTTCTTTCAGCTTTTCTACGCCTTTCTCATAGGAGTCATTCTCTCCTATATCTATCTGAGGACGGGAAAGCTTCGCTATACCATAATAATTCACACAATACTGAACCTCATCTTCGGAGTCCTCAGCTCGGAGATCTCAAAATTCGCCGCAAAGCTCGGCGAGGAGGCGGGAGATAATATCATAGCTCAGCTAATCTCCACACTGCTCCCCATGGCGTATATGGGAATATCCCTCTCCATAGTCGCCCTCGGAGTCGTCGCCTTCGTGCTAAATCTGAAAAAAATACGACTTGAGCCCACCCCCACCGATATAAAGGGCTCAAAGCCGATAAAGAATATTTTTCTGAACGTAGGAGTTATCCTCACACTTATCTATTTCGCATACACAATGATCTATTCGGTTCTCATATAAAGGCAGGTGAAATAACAGATGCGCCCCACCAAGAAAGGCATATACGGAAAATACCGCGCCCTCATACTTCTTGCGATCTTTGCCGTTGTTATGATCTTTTACGCGGGCTTCCTCGCCAAGCTGCAGATCGAGGGCTCACGGGAAAAGGTGGACTCCCCTGCCGCATACACCAGAGAGGTCACCGTCTCGGGACTCAGAGGCGAGATATACGACCGCAACGGCGTCCTTCTCGTAGGCAACAACACAAGCTACGACCTTATCCTCGAATACGGCGCGATCCCCGACACCACCTCGGAGCTCAACAGCTCGATACTTGAGGTCATCGAAGCCATAGAAAAAACAGGGAGCGAAGCCTCCCGCACCGAGGACTATTACCCCTTTGAGGGAAAATACCCCGAGCTCAGCTTCTCGGATGCCGCAAAGGATACGAGCACTGACGAATATTATTACCTCACAAAGGTACTCGAGGCAAACAAGCTGAACGGCGATAAGCCCGACGTAAAAGCACTCGTCGATACCCTCACGAAAAAATATAAGCTTTATAATACAATATACTCCGCTGATGAGATAGACAAGCTACTGCGCGTAAGATACGCTATGGAGCGAGTGAAATTCGGTGTCTACCAGCCCTTCACTCTGGCGGAAAAAGTTCCTATGGAGCTGGTCGCCTATGTCGAGGAGGCGAATATCGACGGTGTTACCTTCAAGATAAGCTCGGAAAGAGTTTACCTCTACCCGGGTTACGCCTCCCATATCCTCGGCAGACTCGGAAAGATACAGGCTGAGGACGCCGAGTATTACAGTGAGCTCGGCTACCCTATGGATTCCTACGTCGGCACGTCGGGCTGTGAGAAGGAGTTTGAAAGATATCTCCGCGGTCAGGACGGCATAATGGAGATAAGCTACGACGAGAACGACGTCATCATCGGAAAAAGATACATCAAAGAGCCTATTAGCGGAAATGACGTGTACCTGACTATAGATATCGAGCTACAGAAAATAGCCGAGGACTCGCTGAAGGAAACGGTGGACGGACTCACCTATTCCGACTCGGGCGCGATCGTCTCCCTCGACCCCGATACGGGAGAGATACTTGTGGCAGCTTCCTGCCCCACCTACGATCTGACCCTCTTCTCAAGTCAGGATTACTATAATTCCCTCCTCGCAAATAGCGCGAACCCTCTTTTCGACAGAGCTATCCTCGGCGAGTACGCCCCGGGATCTATATATAAGATCGGCACTGCCCTGGCGGCTCTTGAACAGAATGAGATATCCTCTGCCACGACCGTCAACTGTCAGGGGGTCTTCCCCCACCTCCACAGACCTACCTGCCTCGGAATCGGTGGAGTTGACGGAAAGCACGGCAATATCAACGTGATAAGGGCGATTGCCCTCTCCTGCAACTGCTTTTTCTACCAGCTCGGTATGGATATGGGGATCGACACCGTGACCCCCTATACCTCAAGACTCGGTCTCGGCGTGGCAACGGGAATAGAGCTCCCCGAGAAGACGGGAAGCGTGGCGGGAACACAGTTCAGACTTGACCATAATCTCACCCCTTGGGAAACGGGCGACGACCTCTCGGCGGCGATAGGTCAGTCAGACCACACCTACTCCCCTCTTCAGATCGGAGTGTTTATGTCGAGCGTGGTGAACGGAGGAACAAGATACAGCGCCCATCTTTTAAAGTCGGTAAAGAAATTCTATACAGGCGAAACAGTCTATGAATACACCCCCACCGTCCTTGATTCGGTGGCGATCTCGGAGGGAAATTACGACATACTCATCGAAGGTATGCGGCAGGTAGTGACCTCCAGCGCAAGTCTGACGAGATATTTTTCGGGAGTGGGCGTCACGGTAGGCGGAAAGACGGGAACAGCGGAGGTCAGCGGCGGAAAGCGCGACCTTGCCCTCTTTGGAGCGTTCGCGCCCCTTGACGACCCCGAGATCGTCTCTGTCTGCGTCCTCGAGCAGGGTGTAAACGGCGGTAACGCCGCAATACCGATCTCCGATCTCTTCAAAGAGTATTTTGATGTGGATAACGAGGGATAATTTAAAATAAACCAATAAAATACCGCCGAGAGCGATCGTTTGGTCGCTCTTGGCAGTTTCGTTATAGACTAATTCATAATTTTATGATATAATATTTTCAATAATTTTGTCAGCAATTCGAGAAATGCCACACTATATGGGTGAAAGGAGGCGAGGAAATGCAAAAAACGAACGAAATGCGTGATCTTCTCATAAACGAGTTTGCCGAGAATTATATGGAAAAACTGTTTTATTTCTGCTTAAAAAAGACTGGTAGCCATATTGAAGCAGAAGATTTAACGCAGGATATCGCACTTCAGATCATCACGGCTTTGAACAAAAGCACGATTCCAACGAGTTTTTCAGCGTGGGTATGGCAGATTGCGCGTAACCGTTATTCCGTATGGGCAAAAGGAAAGCATAATCGAAACGAATCGGTAACCGGTTCCGATATCGGAGATTATGAGATCGAGGACGAAAGCGAAAATATCCTTGATGAAATGATACATACAGAGCAAATGGCTCTGCTTCGGCGTGAGCTGGCGTTCATCAAAAGCGATTATCGCAGTATTGTCGTTGCCTATTACATCGAAAACAAGAGCGTTCGGGACATTGCATCATCGCTGTCACTTTCCATAAGCGCGGTTCAGCAAAGACTTCACCGTGCAAGAATCATATTGAAAGAAGGTATGAATATGGCAAGAGAATTTGGGAAACGCAGTTATAATCCCGAAGAAATCGTATATTCAAATATCTGCACTGCTCCCGGCAGGCTCGGACAGCCTTGGACTCTGATGGATCCAAAATTAAATCAAAACATTTTCCTCGCGTGTTATGACAATCCTATGACAGCAGAGGAACTCGCTATTGAAGTTGGAGTTGCTTTGCCGTATATGGAA
>SVSX01000044.1 GCA_015064085.1 Oscillospiraceae bacterium
AAGATCCGTCAGTCAAGAGGACGGAGAACGGATTTGTCATAGAAAGAAGTGGACGAGATCCTGTAATTTATAACGGAAGGATCAGCGATTTGAAGATACTTAGAGACGGATATTTGGTAGAAGTTTTTGTCAACGGTGGCGAGGAAGTATATACGGCTCTGCTTTGATGTTGGCATCTTTTTGTCAACACGTCTCAAACAAAAGAGCACTGCGAGAGCAGTGCTCTTTTGTTTGGAAATGAAGCGCGCTGACGCGCATGAAAAATGAAGCAGGGCTTCGCCCTATGAAGCGAGCCTTCGGCTCACGGAGAAGTTAGTGTGCGCTTCGCTTCACGCGAGCGCAGCGAGTGCTTCGTAGAAGCCGCAAGGCTTCTGCTTCATATTCGCGAAGCGAATGCTTCATTTTTTCTTGCAATCTACCCCCAAGTATGCTATAATAAACCCGAAAGGCGGTGTGGATATGACTAAAAAGAAAAAAACCAAAAAGAAAGGTGCAAATTGGGGAGTTCCCAAAAACGCAGCCGCATATTTTGATCCCAGTTACGATTATCCTTTTAGGGATAAACATCCCATTTTATATCTTCTTACGGTAATTGCCGTCATAGTTGGAGTTATGATTGGTCCTGCGTTGTATATATATCTTTGTTGGTTGAAGATTCAAAGCAATATTGCTTTGGATTCGTTTAATCTTTTTTTCTGGATCATAGGATTTATTTCCTCGTTTGGGATCAGTATAGGATTTTGTAATTTATTTATGATAATACATAAACAATATCTCGGACATTACGTGACGATCGGGTCTTTTATTATTGGCGTTGTCGGCTCTGCTATAGGATTGCTTTTTCTATGAAACTAACGAAAAGCTTAATTCCGTCGCAAGTGGACAGCACCAAAGAAAGAATGGGATCACGGTCATTGTGAATTTTGCCGGAAAAAATTTTCCGAATAATTGCCGAAAAATTTTGCAATCTAAAAAAAGTTATGCTATAATACATAACAGGATGCCGCGCAACTATTGGAGGAGATCCGGGTGAACTGTTTGACAGAGGAATACAGAATTGTATTATTCAGCATATCAAGCACATAAGTGTTAAGGCGATCGGTGGAAAAGGCGCAAGGGTGCTTACGGAGCAGTATAAAAATCTGACATTTGTTGATATTGATGTTACTGAGTTCGTTATTTACAATAACGACTACCTGCACGCTTATGTAAAATAGTATTAAAAAATTTATAATTTGAAGAAGAAGGGAATATTATGAAAAACAAGGTTATCCTGATTTCTATTGACGGTATGCGCTCTGACGGAATGAGGGAGTGCGGAAATCCGTACGTTAAAGAGCTTGAGAAGATGTGTACCTACACATATACGGGATTGTCTATGAATCCGTCGGTGACCTTTCCGTGTCATTTTTCGATGACACATTCGGTGACCCCCGAGAGGCACGGTATTCTGACAAATACCTACGTTCCTCAGGTCAGACCCGTTACCGGCATATTTGAAAAGATAAAGGCGGTTGGCGGTGTATCGGCTATGTTCTACGGTTGGGAGCCTCTGCGCGATATCGCGCTCCCAAGTACACTGAAATTCGCTACCTATATCAACGCGTATATGAAGGAGAGCTCCGACACGGTGCTCACCGACGAGGCGTTGCGGGTTTTAGGTGAGGACGAGCCCGATTTTTGCTTCCTCTATATGGTAGAGACCGACGAAAAGGGAGGTCACGACAACGGTTGGATGAGTGAGGAATATCTGCGCAGGATATCGATCGCCCTCGACAACGTAAAGAGAGTTATAGAAGCTTTTGGAGACAAATATTCGATAATAATTATGGCAGATCACGGCGGACACGACCGATCTCACGGCAGCACACTTCCCGAGGATATGACGATACCGCTCTTTTTCTACGGAGAGCGCTTTGAGGGAGGCAAGGAGATAGGCGGACTTTCGCTTCTTGATATTGCTCCCACTATCGCCGATCTTATGGGCTTTGAGCCTGAAAAGGAGTGGGAGGGTCATTCGGTGATCTGAGATCAAGGAGGTATAATGAAGAAAAGAACAGGATTATACAGCGCCTTAGCGGCGATGTTTGCGTTAGCGTTTTTGGTTTTGATATTTCTTATTAAGCTTTGTGACGTGGTAGCTATCGGTCCTCTTGGATCGGAGATAGGTCTTTCAAGTGTCAATGGCGCAATAAGAGACGCCATAGGCTACAGTGAGCTGTGGTACGATCTCAGCGAGTGGACTATCTTTGCCGCGCTCGGCACGGCGGCACTCTTCTGCGCACTTGGACTTTGGCAGCTTATTAGACGGAAGAGCCTTAAGAGAGTCGATGCCGACATATATCTTTTGGGTGGATTTTACCTCGCCGTGGTGGCGGTGTATCTATTGTTTGAGGTGCTGTCGCTGAATTTTCGCCCCGTGCTTGTGGATGGGGAGCTTGAGGCATCTTTTCCCTCGTCACACGTGATGATAGTTGGCTGTATGCTTTTCGTTTGCGCACATCAGCTTTATCACCGTCTGAGGTCGGCTATCTTGCGGATCTCTTCGGTCGCGGCTTGCGTGGCGCTCCTTGTGTTTGCTCTTGTAGGAAGACTGCTTTCGGGTATGCATTGGTTTACGGATATTCTCGGGGGCGCTCTTGTCGGGGCGGCGCTTGTGTGCTGTTACCTCGCGATCTACTCGGCAATCAAAAGGTCAAAGTAAAAAATCGCTTTTGCTATCGATACGGTAGCAAAAGCGATCATTTTTTATTTATTTCTAAAATCGACCGAATTTTTTCTGTATTCTCCCGGGGTGACTCCGAAGCACTCGCGAAAGACTCTGCAAAAGGTTTTTGACTCTGAAAAACCAACAGCCGGTGAGATCTCCGCAACAGACATATTTGTCTCCTTCAAAAGGGCGCAGGCGTTCTCACAACGGTATTTATTCAGCATAGTATGGAAGGTGTACCCCGTGACGTTTTTAAATATTTTGCAGAAATTGCTCTTGCCGTATCCCGTTTCGGCGGCGGCGCATTCAACGGTAATCGGCTCGTTATAATGATAATATATAAGCTCAAGGGCTTTTTCAACTGTGGAGATGGCTTTTATATCCTTTTGTGTTTCATTTTCGAGGTCTTCGCGACCGTCCGCCGCTTTAGCAACGTAGGCGCAGATCTTATAGATATTTCCCATGATCATCAGCTCGTCTGTCGGATCTGTGCTGCCGCAAAGCTCCGCGCAGTCAAGGAGGATAGTTTTCAGCTCCTTTGCGATAGGGGTGTCCTCTGCGAGATCCAATATGGGGGAGGAAAAGCGGAGACTTGAGAGTTGACTGAAATTTCGCCTCAGAAAGGTTGCACCAACTATCACAACAAGCACGGTGTTCTGATTGTTTTGGGATGAAATGATGCTGTGAGCTGCCATGGGTGAAACAAAGACAAGCTCTCCCGCGCTTATCTTGTATTCGGTCTTGGCGACCGTCATAGTAAAGTCTCCCTCTATGCAGAAATGCAGCTCTACGTCGGCGTGGCGATGCTCTATGAAGCTTCCGTTCTTGCCGACTCTTATATGGTAAGGCTTTTCACCCAACAGAATTTTTTGGTATAGCATATTATCACCTCACTTGAAATGATATCACATATAAGGGTAAATGTCAAGTCGTGTGAGTGAATTTTTGGGTATATTAAAGGAAATATAAGTATTGAAAAAAAGAGATTAAATATATATAATAAAAGCAGATAAAATGGGGGGACAGATATGCTTAAAATATTTAAGATCACATCAAACCATACGGTGGATTTTGCCGCCGAGGAGCTGAAAAAATATCTCAGAATGATGATGCCGCGCTGTGGTGAAATAACGATAGAATACGATCCTTCGGCAACTGAAGGCTTCAGGCTCGGGCTTATGCAGGACTTTTCACTTGACGTAAGCGATGCCGAGGATACGGCGCTTGACGATATTGTTTATATTGACACAGATCCTGAGGGCGGAATAATTGCGGGAGACAACCCAAGAAGCGTTTTGCTCGCGGTCTACAGATATCTTACCATAAACGGTTGCCGTTGGCTTTTCCCGGGTATTGACGGAGAATATATTCCGCTTAAGGATATCGAGGCGGTACGCTACCGCAAGAAAGCCGATAACCGATACAGAGGTCAGTGCAACGAGGGAGCGGAATATCAGCCCAATATGATGGAGGTCATTGATTTTACTCCCAAGATCGGTCTTAACATATTTATGATCGAATTCGATAATCCCGAATGTTACTACGATTGGTATTACAGTCACGAATGCAATACCGCAAACCGTGAGCCCGAGCCAGTAAGCTACGACACCGTTCTTCAATGGAAAAGACAGTGCGAGGCGGAGATATCAAAGCGCGGACTTCAGTTTCACGATATGGGTCACGGCTGGACTGTTTTCCCGTTCGGTATGAAGCAGTGGGGAGATGATAACGGAGGATCGCTGCCCGAGGAGTTCCGCGAATATATGGCACTTGTAGACGGTAAGAGAGACATAATAAACGGTATGCCGCACAACACTAATATCTGTATGTCAAATCCCAATGCGAGACGCCGTGTGGTCGAAGCAGCAAGGGATTACGCAAGATCGGGTTGGAACGTTGATTATCTGCATATTGCCCTTGCCGACGGACGAAATAAGCATTGCGAGTGCGAGGAATGCCGCAAGAAGACTCCGTCCGATTGGTTCGTCGTTATGCTCAACGAGATCGATGCGGAATTCACAAAAGAGGGAATAGACACACATCTTGTATTTTGCTGTTATGAGGACACCGCGTGGCCCGCACTTGAGGAGCGGCTTAAAAATCCCAAGCGCTTTCTTATGACCGTTTGCCCTATATGGAGAGATTACACCGAATCCGTCAGTGCAGATATGGAGGAGGTCGGGATACACCCCTTCGTTCTTAACAAAAATACACCCGTTACCGACGTGGCAGAGGTGCTTTCCTGCGCTAAGACTTGGCAGCGACGGAATAAAATGAATTTCTTTGTTTATGATTATCATTTCTGGACTCATCAGTGTCTTGACGTGGGCGGTGTGGCGCTTGCGAGGGTCATTTACGGAGACGTCAAGGGATTTAAGGCTCACGGGCTTTACGGAATGATCGAGGACGGAAGTCAAAGAAGCTTTTTCCCGAACGGATTTTGCTTCTACGTTTACGCTTCGACACTTTTTGATGACTCTGTGACCTTTGAGGAGCTAAAAGAGGATTATTTCTCTCACGCTTACGGTGAGGATTGGCGCGAGGTTTACGCCTTTCTCGAGAAAATGAGCGAAACCTTCGGTCATAAGTATCTCGAGGGCAAGGCATCGGCTGACCTTGAAAAGGGTAAATATTACGATCCCATACACGCGGAGGAGCTTCGCAAGGTAAAAGGCTATGCGGAGGAGTTTCGCGGCTTCCTTGAGGCGCACAAGAATATGCCAAAGAGAGCTCAGACGGTGGCTTACAGAATACTTTCGAGGTATCTTGATTACTGCGAGGGACTTTCATATCCGCTGATACTTAAGGCTATGGGAATAGAGGATGAGGCAGTTTCGGAATATGCCAAATTCCTGAATGAATTCGGGAAAAATGAGATCGAGATCGAGCGCTACTACGATCAGAGCCTTTACGGTATGACCTTTGCGCTTTATACAAAGCTATTCAGAGGAGCGCTTAAGGAGCAGAAAAAGGCGCTGAATGTTTAATTGAAAGGAGATATTTTATGATAGGAATACAACTTTATACTGTAAGAAAGCTTATGACAGATCTTGAGAGCAGCAGAAAAACCGTAAGAGCTCTCAGAGAGCTTGGCTATGAATGCGCACAGCTCGCAGGGAATATCGATACCGTTGAGATGACCGCCGAGGCTTGTCACCTGGAGGGAATGCCTGTTGTGGGAATTCTTGTGGATATCAAAATCTGCGAAGATGAAAAAGAGAGGCTCTTCGCAGCGGCAAGGTTGTGCGGAGCGAAGGATATTGGCATAAGCTCGTCGGTGTCAAACGACGAGGATACGGCGGAGCTTTTGAAACGCGCAAACGCTTTTTCAAAGGAAGCCGAGAGAGAGGGCTTTACCTTCTCATATCACAATCACAGCCTTGAATTTATAAGGTGTGAAAGCGGAAGGACGGTTATGGAGAAGATATGTGATGGGCTTTGCGGCTATCTTATGCCCGATACCTATTGGCTTCAGCACGGCGGCGCTGACGTTCGCGATTTTATAGAGAAAAACGGAAAGCGTGTGAAGATACTCCACCTTAAGGATATGAAAAGGGCTATTGACGGACCGACCTTTGCCGAGATCGGCAGAGGAAATCTCAATATGCTCGGAATAGTCGAGTGCGCAAAGAGCGTTGGTATCGATTGCTTTGTCGTAGAGCAGGACAAGTGCGACGGAGATCCGCTGGAGTCCGCTCGAATGAGCATCGAACATCTGAAAAAAATAATCTGAAGAGGTAAGGCTATGAATGACAAATTATATCTTGGTGTCGGTCGCTCGGTCATAACTCCGCGGGTCGGAGCTAATCTCTACGGTTACTCACCCGATGTTGTTTCCTCTTCGGTACACGACGATCTTACCGCAACAGCCTTTTATTTCAGACAAGGTGACGTTGAAGCCTTGATGATAAGCACGACGGTATGTTCTATAGAAAACAAACTTTCAGACAGGGTGCTCGGACTTCTGGAGAGGGAACTTGGTATCTCACGTGATCGAATAATTCTTCACGCGACCCATACCCATTCAGGACCTATTACAAACGGTTCTACTGTCGGTTGGGGAGAGCTTGACCTCGAATACTGCGAAAATATATTCATTCCTGGGATAATCACGGCAGCAAAGGAGGCTTACGCCAAGCCTTGTGCGGTAGCAATGGGGATAGCTGTGGGTGAGAGCCTTGTGGGAATAAACAGGCGAAGCATCAGGAAGGATAACAAGGTGCAACTCGGACAAAATCCTTGGGGGGCATTTGATCCTAAAATGACTGTGATATCCTTCAAAGATGAAGAGGGTAGGAGCGTGGCGAATATTATCCACTACGGCTGTCACGGCACTGCCTCAGGTAAAAATACTCAGATCTCAAGAGATTGGTCAGGGGTCATGACCGACCTTGTCGAGGAGCTCAGCGGAGGTGTTACAGCCTTCTTTAACGGCCCTGAGGGAGATGTTGGACCTCGTATGCCCGACGGCGTTTCCACTGTAGGACTGCGCGACGTTCGCTTTGCCGTCCAGATGGGAGGCGTTGCGGCACAGGACGCGGCAAGGATATATAGGGGTATAAAGGGGTATCGTACGGCGACGCTTGAGGTGTCGCGCATCAATATTGAAATTGCTCTTAACAAGCGGATAGATCTTGAAGTGGCAGAGCGTGAATACGAAAAATTCAAGGACGAGACGATCAATTTGAAAGCCGCACAGGGAAATCACTACCGTGATGTCATAGAGAGCTACAAAAACGGATACGTAGATAAAAAGACGAAGACGATAGGTCAAACGGTGATACGTATCGGGGACGTTGCTTTTGTCAGTTTCCCGTATGAGCTTTTCTCCGAGATAGGAATGAGAATCGCTATGGACAGTAATATTCCGCATACCTTGTCGCTCTCGAACAGTAACGGTTCGGAGGGGTATTTTGTAACCGAGGATCAGATATGCCGAGGCGGATATGAGGTAGAGATGTTTAAAAACGGGCAGCTCCAGCCCTATGCTGACAATGCGGATCATTATGCCGTCGTCGGAACACTGGAGCATCTTAAAAAATTGAACTGTAAAGGAGAATAATTATGTATAGGATAGGAAAAGAAGAGATAGATGAGGTATCAAAGGTAATAGAGTCGGGGAAGCTTTTCAAGATAAATAAAGGGCTTCAGGAGACTATGCACGCTGAGGAAGAGATGCAGGAGCTCTTCTGCTGTGACCACGCTTTACTTATGACCAGCGGTCACGCGGCGCTTACCTCTGCGCTTATCGCAATGGGAATAGGACCCGGTGACGAGGTCATAGTCCCTGCTTATACCTACATAGCTACCGCTATGGCGGTGGTGGCGGCGGGGGCTATGCCCGTTATCGCGGAGGTTGACGAAACACTCACGCTTTGCCCCATTGATACCGAAAAAAAGGTCACGAAGCACACGAAGGCAATAATTCCCGTGCATATTCAGGGATTTCCCTGCAAGATGGACGAAATAAACGCGATAGCCAAGAAATACGGTCTTTTCGTGCTTGAGGATGCTTGTCAGGCAGACGGAGGCTCATATAAGGGAAAGCGACTCGGTACTGTCGGAGACGCGGGTGCGCTCAGCTTCAACTACTATAAGGTAATAACCGCAGGTGAGGGCGGTGCGCTTCTCACCAATAAAAAAGAAATATTTGAGAGAGCGCTGATCTATCACGACAGCAGTGCTATAGCCTATTTCGGAGATCAGCTTTCGGGAGTCGAGACAGAGCAGTTTTGCGGAAACGAGTACAGAACCAACGAAATATGTGCCGCCATACTTCGCATACAGATGAAAAGGCTGGATTCTATACTCGCTGATCTTAGAAGATGTAAGCTTGCTCTCGCTAAGGCTCTTGACGATAGCTGCAGATTCCTTCCCACAAACGACGCTGAGGGCGATTGCGGAACTACTCTCGCGCTTCTCTTTGACAGTTCCGAAAAGGCAGAGGCGGTAGCTTCAGCCGATGGAGTTGGCGGAACAGTACCGATAAATACAGGAAAGCACGTTTACCGAAATTGGACACCGATAATGAACAAGAGAGGTGCTTTTAATCCCCTTATGGATCCCTTCAAGATGGCGGCGAACAAGGATATCGTTCCCGATTACAGAGAGGATATGTGTCCTAAGACGCTTGACCTGCTTTCAAAGGTCGTTTATATTTCAATAGATCCCGACTGGACAGATGAGCAGATCATCGAGAAAGCAGAGCTCATAAAGAAGGCTATAATAAAATAATTTGTAAAAAGGCAACGAAAATTTTTCGTTGCCTTTGCCGTTGACAGCGCTGAATAATAATGATATAATGTCATAAAAGCCATATCGAGGGGGTTATGAAAAAGGAAATGAAAAAAGAAATAAAACAGGTAAATATAAGCGTTAATTATGAAAAAATCACAAAAAAGATAAAGCCGATGCACGGAGTTGGTCAGCCTCCGATGACGGGACTTTCAAACTCGCTCTTTCACTATCTCACAAGGGCGGGAATTCCATATTCAAGACTTCACGACGTAGGCGGTTGGCTCGGCGGCGGTCTTTACGTCGATATTCCCAATCTTTTCAGGGATTTCGATGCCGACGAGAATGATCCCGCATCCTATGATTTTGCCTTTACCGACAAGATAATCTGCGGACTTTGCGAGGCAGGCTGTGAGCCTTATTTCAGACTCGGTGTTACCATCGAGAACGAGCATATGCTGAGATCCTACAGAATTTTCCCGCCGAAGGATTTTGAAAAGTGGGCGAGGATCTGTGAGCACGTTATTCGCCACTATAACGAGGGCTGGGCAGAGGGATATCATCTCGGGATCACATATTGGGAGATCTGGAATGAGCCCGACGACTGCTACAAGGAAAAGACCTCGGCGATGTGGAAGGGAACTCCCGAGGAGTATTTCAGACTTTATTCGATTACCGCAAAGCATCTTAAGTCCTGCTTTGGTGACTCCATAAAGGTCGGCGGCTACGGTCATTGCGGACTTTACGAATACGCAAAGGACAAGGACCTTGAGGGGCTTCCACATGAGGATACCTATATTTATGATTTCGTTATTTCCTTCCTTCACGGATTTATGAGGTATCAAAAGGCAACAAACGCGCCTATTGATTTCTTCTCGTGGCACGTTTACGATAACTGTCACCCTTCGACACGCGAGAGCTTTTTGATTATCAAGGAGCACGCTGACTATATAAGACGGATACTTGACAAGTACGGATACGTGAACGCCGAGCATCATCTGAACGAGTGGAATCTATGGACAGACAGATTTCACCGTGATGCCGAGATCGCGGCGGCAAAGAGCCTTGGCTTTATGCTTATGATGCAGGACACGAGCACCGACGTTATGTGCTTCTATGATGCGGGTCTTGGGTTCAGCGATTATCACGCGCTTATCAATCCCGACACAGGATGTCCTTACAGAGTATATTATTCCTTTATGATGTTCAATTCTTTATATGATCTTGAAAATGGGGTTATGTGTGAGAGTGACGATCAAAAGGTATTCGTCGGAGCTGCGAAAAAGGGAAGACGGGCGGCGCTTGTGGTCTCGAATGTAAATCCTGAGCCTATCACGGTGAGCCTTGATATTTCGGGATTTCCTACAGACGACGTCGAGGTGCTGAGAATAGACGGGGAATACAGATATACCCTTACGGGTGAGACACTCAGCGACGGAAAGCTTACTATGCCGCCTTACTCGTGCGCCGAAATAAAGCTTCTTGATCTTAACTGAATATGAGCTTGAAGTTGGCTGCCTCAAAGGATCTGAGGCAGTCAACTCACATTTTACAATATGATTTAAAATTCTCAATTCTATTGACAAAACAGGGAATATTTTATATAATATATTGATGTAATGCTTACAGAAGCAATTTCAGATCAAAACAAAAAAGAGGCAAAAAAATGACACTGTTTACCGCGACTATCAATCAAATGGCATTTCTCTTCGCGCTTATAGCACTTGGATATATCCTTGCCAAGCTGAAGGTAATTCCGCAAAATTCAGAAACCGTTCTTTCAAGACTCGAGAACTATCTTTTTATTCCTTGTCTCGTTCTCGGAACTTTTATAAACAACTTTACCGTGCAGAAGCTCTCCTCGGCGGGAAAGCTGTTGCTTGGCAGTATCGCTATCGAGGCGGTGGTAATTCCCGTGTCGATCCTTCTCGTCAAGCTCTGCGCAAAGGATAAATATACGAGAAATATATTCCTTTACGGTCTTGCGTTCTCGAATTTCGGCTTTATGGGTAACGCCGTTGTTCAGGCTCTTTTCCCCGATATATTCCTCGAGTATATGATATTCGTTATCGTGCTCTGGACCTGCATCTACGTTTGGGGCGCTCCTATCCTCCTTATGGGGGACGATACCTCGGGAAGAGGACTCAAGAGCACATTGAAGCGCTTTGTGAATCCGATGTTTATCTGTATGGTGATCGGTATGATAATCGGAATCTCGGGACTTGGAGATGACCTCCCCTCGTTTGTAACCTCGGTTATTGATACCGCGGGAAGCTGTATGTCGCCTGTCGCTATGCTTCTCACAGGTATGACCCTCGCAAAGATAAAGATATCCGACGTGCTGAAGATAAAGAGCATTTATGCTGTAACGGCGCTCAGACTTCTCGTTTTTCCGCTGGTATTTATCGCTTTTGTTGTGCTCGTACCCTTCGAGCTTTCGGAGACGTTCATTATATGCGGACTTTGCAGCCTCGCAATGCCGCTCGGACTTAACACTATAGTTATTCCCAGCGCTTACGGAAAGGACACTACGGTAGCGTCGGGTATGGCACTTATATCCCATACGCTGTCCTGCATAACGATACCGATAATATTTATGATACTTACAAAGATCCTTTAAGGGGTATATATGGTAACTGTCAAAGATCTTCCGAAGCTCCTTTTTCACGAGGGCAGTGCGATATCAAGCCTTGACGATTGGGCAGCGAGGCGAGAGGATATAAAGCTGCTGCTGCAGCGCGAGGAGTACGGATTTTTTCCTCCTAAGGTGGCGTGTGACGTTGAAAGCCGACTCGTGGGAGACAAGGTCTTTGCGGGTAAAGGAATTCACGAGGAGCTTACCTTTAAGCTCCAAAACGGAAGAAAGAGCTTTTCCTTTCCCGCTCAGCTCATATATCCCAATAAGCCAAATAAAAAATATCCCTTTTACGTTTTTATAAATTTTTCACGCGATATTCCACACAAATATTATTATCCCGAAGAGCTTCTCGACAGAGAAATTGGAGTTCTGACCTTTGACTACAACGACGTTTCGGTGGACAAGAACGTATTTGGCGAGGGTATTGAGTCGCTCTTTCTTGAGGGGGAGCGCCAGGGAACGACCTTTGGAAAAATCATTCTCTGGGCGTACGCAATGCAGCGAGCGCTTGACTACCTTCTCACAAGGGAAGAGGCGGATACGGGGCGTATAGCGGCGATCGGTCATTCAAGACTCGGCAAAACGGCGCTTGTTGCGGCGGCATTTGACGAAAGATTTGCTATGGCTCATTCCAACTGCTCGGGCTGCTCGGGAGCGGCTATCTCGCGAGACAAGGAAGGGGAACGCATTGCCGATATCTGCAAAAAATTTCCCCATTGGTTTTGCGAGAACTACAAACGTTATATCGGCA
Source organism: Oscillospiraceae bacterium (assembly GCA_015064085.1). Taxonomy (GTDB): domain Bacteria; phylum Bacillota; class Clostridia; order Oscillospirales; family CAG-272; genus HGM12713. Next base: position 12,334 of record SVSX01000044.1, read on the forward strand.
GAGAAGATGATATGCCCTTTGATCAGCATTTCCTTCTGAGTCTGATCGCTCCGAGACCCTTGGCGGTGCTTACCGCCCTTGAGGACACCTGGGCGGATTCGTATAATCAGTATCTGTCCTGCCTTGCGGTGAGCGAGGTCTATGAGAAGATATACGGTGTTCACGGTATTCTTTCCGAAGATCCGAAGCAGATCCTTTCGAGAGCTTACGGAGAGGGAAATATCCTATACAGAGAGCGAGAGGGAACACATTTTTTCAGCAGGGACGACTGGGCGCTCAGCGTTGAGTGGTTTAAAACAAAATAAAAATGGCTGTCACATTTGGCAAGACCGAAAAAGTCCGAGAATAAATAAAAAAATCCCGTTTGCGCACAAAAAACGCAAATGAGACAGTAATAGGTTGAATTTCTTCGAAATTCTTCATCTTTATGGACTTTTTCTACCGCCGTTTTCGGGGCTCGACGTACGCCTGTACGCCTCACGCCCCGAAGAACGACGCTTCTTGCTCAAATCTGACTATCCCCTAAAAGAGGCTGTCTCAAATTTGCATTTGAGACAGCCTCTTTTGTTTGACTTGATACGATTTACTTTTTAAGAAGCTCTCTGATATCCTTAAGAAGCTCGGACTGTTCCTTAACGTTTGCGTAGAACTCAGCCTCTCTCGCCTCTATTTCCGCCTGCTTTGCCTTGAGGGCATCAGCCGCAGCCTTTTCGTCAGCCTTCTTCTTTTCAGCCTCGGCAGCGAGACGTCTCTCTTCCTTCCAGTTCATTACCTTGCGCATATTGTTGAATACTCTTACGAAAACAAATACGCTGAACGCGATGATGAGGAAGTCCAGAATACTCTGAAGCCAAAGACCGTAGTTGACAGAGATCTCTGCCTTAAGTACCTTACCCGCCTCGTCGAGCACCTCGGGCTTAAGCACGTATTTCCAATCTGTGATGCTTACGCCGCTTGTGAAGTAGGTGACAAAGGGGGTGATGATGTTCTTTACAAGTCCCGAAACGATAGCGTTGAAGGAGGTTGCAACAACCATTGCAACTGCCAGATCAAGCACGTTTCCTTTTGTTACGAATTTCTTGAAATCCGACCAGAAGCTTTCCTTGCTCTTTTTCATAGCCGCCTTCTGCTCCTTGCGGATCTCCTTGCGCTCATTTTTCTGAGCTGCATCAACCTTTTTGTTGATCTCGTCTTTGTCAAGCTTTCCCATGATCAATCTCCTTAATATATATTATTTATTATAGGGGTCACTGCTTTGCGGCTGCTGCCTCGCGGCGAGCCTTCATAACTGCCTTCATACGGAGCTCGTTGTCAAGTATCTTCTTGCGGAGTCTTATCGACTTAGGTGTTACCTCGATGAGCTCGTCGTCGGTAATGAACTCGATAGCCTCCTCAAGCGAGAAGATGATGGGAGGAGTGAGAAGAAGCTTCTCGTCAGCTCCTGCCGAGCGGATAGCGGTCAACTGCTTTTTCTTGCAGGGGTTAACTGCGATATCCTCGTTCTTGGGGGTCTCACCGACTATCATTCCCTCATAAACGGGAGTCTGAGGTCCGACAAAGAGGTTTCCTCTTTCCTGTGTGTTGAAAAGACCGTATCTTGTTGTCTCACCCGTTTCCGAAGCGACGAGAGAGCCTGTAAATCTCATAACGATCTCTCCTCTGTAGGGCTGATATCCGTCGAAAATGGTGTTTATGATTCCCTCACCGTGAGTAGCCGTGAGGAACTCCGAGCGGTATCCGAAGAGGCATCTTGAGGGAATAGAATATTCAATTCTCATTCTTGTGCCGAGGGGGTTCATCTCGAGAAGGTCTCCCTTTCTCTGACCGAGCTTCTCGACGACAGCTCCAACGTATTCCGAGGGAACGTCAAGTGTCACCTTTTCCATAGGCTCACATTTTACTCCGTCGATCTCCTTGAAGAGAACTCTGGGGTTGGAGCACATCATCTCATAACCCTCACGTCTCATTGTTTCAATGAGGATAGAGAGGTGCATCTCACCTCTGCCCGCAACTCTGAATTCCTCTGTGGAGTCTCCATCCTCAACTCTGAGCGAGACATCCTTGAGAAGCTCCTTATAGAGTCTGTCGCGTAGCTGACGTGAGGTAACGAACTTTCCTTCCTTACCCGCAAAGGGGCTGTCGTTTACCGAGAAGGTCATCTCCATAGTGGGCTCACTCACCTTGACAAATTCAAGTGGCTCGGGGGCGGTGAGGCTGGTGATGGTATCGCCTATAGTGATGTTTTCAGCGCCCGAGAAGCAGACTATGTCTCCCATAGTAGCGCTTTCAACGGGAACTCTTACAAGACCGTCTATCTGATAAAGTGAAACGATCTTAGTCCTCTTGGGAGCTCCGCCCTCGTGGTAGTTACAGATATATGCGTCCTGATTGGTTCTGATAGAGCCGCGCTCTATTCTTCCTATACCGATCCTTCCAACGTAATCGTTATAGTCGATAGAGGATACGAGAAGCTGAAGCTCTCCGTTCTCATCTCCCTCGGGTGCGGGGATGTAGGAGAGTATCTTTTCAAAGAGGGGCTCAAGGTTTACGCCCTCCTCTGAGGGATCTTCAGTAGCCGTTCCCGCTCTTCCCGAGCAGTAGAGCATAGGACTGTCAAGCTGCTCGTCCGACGCGTTAAGGTCAAAGAGAAGCTCGAGAATTTCGTCCTCGACCTCACCGAGTCTTGCGTCGGGCTTATCTATTTTATTGATAACTATTATGACCCTGTGATTGAGCTCAAGTGCGCGCTGAAGCACAAATCTGGTCTGAGGCATAGGACCTTCAGCGGCATCAACAAGCAGAATAACGCCGTTGACCATTTTGAGTATTCTTTCTACCTCTCCGCCAAAGTCGGCGTGACCGGGGGTGTCGATAATATTGATCTTAACGTCTTTATAATGAACTGCGGTGTTCTTTGCGAGAATGGTTATTCCTCTCTCTTTTTCAAGGTCGCCCGAGTCCATAACGCGGGTCACTGTTTCCTGATTGTCGCGGTAAATTCCGCCCTGCTTGAGCATTTCGTCAACGAGGGTAGTCTTTCCGTGGTCGACGTGGGCGATAATTGCAACGTTTCTCAAATCGTTTCTGATCACAGGTGTATCTCCTTCATACTTTTATTTCCAACTTAATATTATACCACATTTTTGTCATTTATAAAATATGTTATATCAATGATTTTTTTGTAAATTTAAGTCGAATTTTTAAACATTATGCACTATAGAGCTTTGGTTGACAGTGGAAGACATATATGTTATAATGAATCAAGGCTATTTTTGAGGTGATATTATGAGTAAGCTTTTGATTTTTGATCTTGACGGCACGCTTGCCGATACGATAAATTCCATAAAACACGCTGTTAATATAACTATGGCTCATTTTGGGTATCCCGAGCGCAGCTATAATGAAATTAAGGCTGCTATAGGCAATGGGGCGCGTCTTCTTATAAAGAGGAGTATGCCCGAAGCCGAAAGGGAGGATGATCATAAAGTCGACGAGGCACTTGCGTTCTATGATGCCGCCTACGGACAAACCTATATGGAGGTCGACGGCTGTTATGACGGAATGCACGATGCATTGGTCACTCTCAAGGAGAGGGGATATACCATAGCTATTCTTTCCAACAAGCAGGACAGCTATGTAAAGCTGATTGCCGAGCAGATCATAGAGAAGGGAATAGTTACGGTTGCTATGGGGCAGAAGGTGGGATATCCCACAAAGCCAGATCCCACAGTCCCCCTTCTTATAGCGAGTGAGCTTGGCTTTGCCCCCTGTGACTGCGCTTTTATCGGTGACAGTGACGTTGACGTGCGAACCGCGCGCGGCAGCGGAATGATAGGTGTTGGCTGCTCTTGGGGATACAGAGAAAGAGAAATACTCGAGAAGCTCGGTGCGGACTTTATTATTGACACTCCCTCGGAGCTCCTTGATATTTTCAAATAAACCGTCTCATTTTATTTGAAAAGCTTAAAAAGGCAGAGAATTCTCTCTGCATTCTTAGCGGAGAATCAGCAGCACGAAAACATCGGCAGAGATGTTGTTTTCTCTGCCGATTTGTGTTATAATGGGAGCAGCAAAAAAGCCTTCCTCCGGGAGGAAGGTGGCACGCGGAGCGTGACGGAAGGAGCCTGCGTTACTCTGAGTTTAGATTAAACTTCATTGTAACGCGCTCTCCCTCAGTCGCCTACGGCGCCAGCTCCCTCCCGGAGGAAGCCTTTGGATGCGTTCAATCTTAGGGGTATGGGCTTTGCCTTTGTAATACAAAGGCGAAACTGGCTATAAAATGGAACAAGGATTTGAGTATATAAGATTAAATAACAGAAAGGAGAAGTGAAAATGGTAACAATCAAATTCTATTATAATGAAAGAATCATCAGCGGGATTTTGTTAGGAAAATACCAACGTCCGCACGACGAAGTATATTCTGTCAAAAAAAGATTTTTATGGAAAACTAAAATTATCTATAAACATAAAACATTGAA
>SVSX01000045.1 GCA_015064085.1 Oscillospiraceae bacterium
ATCCACCATTTGCTTCGCAAATAGTCCCCCTTCTCCCACAGGAGAAGGCTCAGAATAGAGCCATATTTGTGGCAGTAGGGCGAGTTTGCAAGTGTCAAATGTTTCAGAGGACTTTCAGCCCCGCCGGTAATATGCCCTTATAGGGCTGAGCAAGCCACCGGCTTAGCCGGTGGTCATGACTTTAATATTTAAATTCCGCCAATATTGCGCTTCTGACCCTTGGCAACACGGTGACGCCAGCTGTATACGCAGAGATAATGATCGTAGTATCTCTCAAGCTCCGCCTCGTATTTGCCCATTCTCTCATAGAAATCCTCGGCAAGCTCGTCGATGCCCTCGGTAATTCCCTGACAAGCCAGCTTCATAAGCTCAGCCGCGCCGACAGTGAAATCGATATGGCAAAGAAGGAGTTTCATAGAAACAGTCTGCACACGGACAGCCGACTTGTAATTCTCGAGAACGAATTTCTTCATCTCCTCGCAGATCGACGCGACCCGCTCGAAATCAGCAAGGCGGGAAGGATCGTAATGATTTCCCTTTTCCTTGTCGAGAGTTGCCTTTCCGTTCATATACTTGAACTCGAATATCTTTGTGAGCTCGTCAAAATATTTCTTTACTCTCGGAGCGTGCTCACCGTAAGCATGGGTAAAGTAATCCTCAACGATAGAATCGTAGTCGAGGCTGAGGTCGAAGAGGGTACTTGCGTAAACGTACATATTAAGTCCGTTCGGGAAGAAGCATCTCTGTGAGCCGTCCTCGACGTATCCAAGGAGGTTTGCCTTGGGAAGAGACTGAATATCCTCATAGATACGCCTCGGGAAGCAGAGTGAACCTACGTCGTAATAGGGTGATGTATAGAAATGATACTCATAGCAGAAGCAAGGACCTGCCCAAACGTCCTGCCAGGTCTTCATTCTCGTGAAGCACTTCTCTATCGTCTTGGGTGTTTCGATCTTGTTGACAACAAAGGGCTCAAGCTCACTCTCGTCAACAAATCCCTCAAATGACTTGATATATCTTCTTCCAAGAGGGGCGAGCATTGCGCTGAAGCGCTCTGTGCTCTTGAGCTTGACCTTCTCGGGTGCCCAGACAGTCTCATAGTAAACGCAGAAGACGATCCTTGTGTTAAGCCCTCTCTTTGTGAGCTCGTCGTCGAGCTCGTTGAGAAGCGTGACGTACCAGTCGGAAACGATCATCTTTCGGCACTCGTCACACTCACAGTGATTGTTGAAGAAATCGGCAAGCCACACGTGGAGATAGGTAACGTTCTTGTGCGCCTCGGCGTAGTCGGCAACCTTATTGACGAAAAGCTCTCTTGCCTTGGCATTCGACATACAGAAGTTGGTGTTCATAGCGCCCTTGCAGTAAAGCTGACGCTTTCCGTCCATCATCGCAATGTAGGGACGGATCTCCTCGGGAACTTCAAAGTTATCGAGGTCCTGCCAAGCAATGACTGTCGAAAGTCCGAAGGACTCGGCGGTCCAACCGTGACCGATATCGTGGAACTGCAGACCTCTCTTCTGTATCTCACACTCGCACATTCTCTTCCACTGAAGAACGGTATCGGCAGAAACAGGCTCGGGGAGACGGTTTGCCGTGTTGTTTGTGTGCGAATAGTAGCTGTCGTAATAGAAGAAAGGGTTGAAAAACTCGATCATATAGATATTGAGACCGATCTTCGGCGCAAACTCGATAGTCTCCATCATACACTGCTGACTTTCCGCGCCCTCGTTGCACCAGCCGCGGTAGCGCATATCCGCCATTTTGTGATATTTAACGCCGTGAATATCCTGCATAGGAATAAACTCACCGTCAACGCCGGGATAAAGCCAACGGCAGCCGTTTTCACGGAGAAATCTGTAGACCGCTAAAAGAACGCTTCGCGGGTTGCTTCCAGCAATAATTCCACCCTTGTCGGTGGTATCGATATGCAAAATATCGTCAAGCTCAACGTCAGCCGCCTCGGCTGTTGAAATGCCGAGATCCTGCATAAGTCCGAGAACAAAGCCGTCAGAGGGGACACCGCCGAAGGCGCGCTCGATATCGATATCTCCGCACTCGGGCATCATCATTCTCATATACTTTTTCAGCTCCTCCGCCGCGTAATCAACGGGGGTACAATCAGTGATCTTATAAATTTTGTAAGCCATTTTGATCTCCTTTCAGATTATCGTCTGTATGCTACAATCATTGTATCATAAAAAAATATTTTTTCAATAGCAAATCGAAATTTTATCATAAAAAAACGCAAATGAGCTGTGTCCTCAGCGGTTTACTTGATCCACCATTCGGGTGTGATATCTCCGAGCCTTACCGTGCGTCCCGTGGAGTAGTCAAGCATTATTTCTATATCGTAATAATTCCCCGCCATAAGCTGCACCATAAGCTCACGGCAAGCGCCGCAGGGCGCGCCGTTTGAACCGTCGGGCAGGATACAGAGGACCTTATCGATCTCCTGCTCGCCGTTGGTTATCATATTGAAAATAGCGTTTCTTTCGGCGCAAATACCAAGTGTTGAGCAAGTATCTATGCAGACTCCCGTGTATATCCTTCCCGAGCTCGAAGCGACGGCGGCAGCCACCTCTCCGCAGGTAACGTAATCCGAGATCCTTCGCTCATTTAGCACCGCTCTCGCGGCTTCGTACATATCCTTCCAGATCTTTTCCATAATTGATCTCCCTCGTATAGTTTTTATCACGTCTCAAAGCAAAACAGACTTTTGGCTTTTCTATTAAAGATGCCCGACTTCCTTATGGGAAATCGGGCAATAAATACGCTTTTTGAATATTCGGATTTATCAGACTACTCCCTGAGCCTTCATAGCCTCTGCAACCTTTATGAAGCCTGCAATGTTTGCACCCGCAACAAGGTCGTCTCCAAGACCGTACTCGTTCGCAGCCTTGATGGAGTTGTTGAAGATATTCTGCATAATGGTGTGAAGCTTTGCGTCGACCTCCTCAGCGCTCCAGCTATAACGCATAGAGTTCTGAGACATCTCAAGACCCGATACAGCAACGCCGCCAGCGTTAACTGCCTTGGAAGGAGCAACGATAACACCGTTAGCCTTAAGGTATGCGACAGCCTCGTTGGTAGTGGGCATATTGGAGACCTCAACGTAATACTTGAGTCCGTTTGCGACCATCTTCTCAGCCTCAGCCATTCCAACCTCGTTCTGAGTTGCGCAAGGCATAAGAATGTCTGCCTTTACGCCCCAGGGCTTCTCGCCCTTGAAGAACTGAACGCCAAACTTGTCGGCATAGTCCTCAACTCTGTTGCGGCATGACGCGCGCATCTCGAGCATATAGTTGATCTTCTCGGGTGTGCTTATTCCGTCGGGATCGTAAACGTATCCGTCAGGTCCGGAAATGGTTATTACCTTACCGCCAAGCTCTGTAACCTTCTTTACAGTACCCCAAGCAACGTTACCGAAGCCCGAGATCGCGAAGGTCTTGCCCTTTATGTCGTCACCGAAATACTTGAGCATTTCAACCGTGTAATAAACAGCGCCGAAGCCTGTTGCCTCGGGACGGATAAGCGAACCGCCGTAAGGAATTCCCTTACCTGTGAGAACGCCTGTGAACTCGTCGCGAAGTCTCTTATACTGACCGAAGAGATATCCAACCTCTCTTGCGCCGACACCGATATCTCCCGCGGGAACGTCTGTGTCAGGACCTATGTACTTCTGGAGCTCTGTCATAAAGCTCTGGCAGAAGCGCATAACCTCAAGATCGGACTTGCCCTGAGGATCGAAGTCAGATCCGCCCTTACCGCCGCCCATAGGAAGCGATGTGAGGGAGTTCTTGAAGGTCTGCTCGAAACCGAGGAACTTGATAATGCTCTCGTTTACAGTGGGGTGGAAGCGAAGACCGCCCTTGTAAGGACCGATCGCGCTGTTGAACTGAATTCTGAAGCCGCGGTTTACCTGAACGTTACCGTTGTCATCTACCCACGGAACACGGAACTTGATGATTCTCTCAGGCTCAACCATTCTCTCGAGGATACCGAGCTTGATGTACTCCTGACGAGCTTCGATAACGGGCTCGATCGACTCGAGGACTTCCTTTACTGTCTGATGGAACTCAGGCTCGTTAGCGTTTCTTTTAACGACTCTGTCCATCAACTCATTAAGATACTGATTTTTAAAACTCATTTTCTATACCTTCCCTTAAAAGATTACAGTGATTTGAGAAATCGCGGGAGATCCACGCAAAATTGCAGGACTGTCTCCGAAAAATTTCACATTACTGTATCATTATATCACATCATATCATTTCTGTCAACAAAAAATTATATCTTCTTCAATATTTTTTCTTATTTTTTGCAAGTAAAAAAAATAAAGTTTCATCAAAAAAGACCTTGACAACAACATACATTGGTGATAAAATAGGTATAGTGTTAATTTTGCACAGAAAGGAAGACATTCAAATGAAAAAAATCATAACACTTTTACTTGCTGTCATAATGATTGCAGGTTCGGTACTTTGCATCTCCGCAACAGATGCTTCTCCCGTTAAGGCTTATGCCGACGCAAACGATAGAGATCTTCTCTACACCGTTGACTTCCGCGGCGATAGCGCCTTCGCTCCCATCGCTGTAGGTCAGGCAACCGACTATTTCGACTACACTGTCAGCGAAGACGGTTCTTCTCTTACAGTTAAGGTCAAACCCGACCTCGAGACTGTTAAGCCCAGCTATTGGGGCGGAACTGTTACAGGTCTTGTTGCTAACGCTGAAACAAGCTACGCAATGGTCTATAAGGTAAGAGCTAACGGAAATACAGGCGTTGATAACAGCGTTGGTATCGGCGGCTGGATCGATGACGGCAACGTTAACTTTGCTTCTTTCTACAACAACTACGGTAACCACAACACCATCGATGCAGAAGGAAAGACAAATAACAGACGTTCGGTTCTCTCCCGCGGCGCAACAAAGCTCGGCGACTACAAGATGTGGGCAACACTCAAGAAGGAATACAACGTTGACGCAGATAACTTCGTTACTATGATGCTCGAGTACAACGGAGCTAAGAAGCGCATTACCTCCTACATTCTCGCTAAGGACGGAGTTGAGACAAACCAGGCTGACTGGATCAGACTTGAGGGACAGTCGATGACCTTCAACCAGATCGACGACGCAATGGGATTTATGATATTCGCAAAGAACAAGGATGTTATAGACACGACCGTTAAGGACGTAAAGATCTATAAGAACACAGTATACGACCCCGCAGCGGCAACAACAACCACTAAGGCAACAACAACAGTAGCAGCTACCACAGCAGCACCCGCAACAACAGCAGCTACCACAGTAGCAGAAGAAGGCGGATGCGGAAGCGCACTTGCGATCAGCGCAATAGCACTCCTCCCCGCTATCGGTTGCGCAGTAGTTCTTAAGAGAAGAAAAGAAGACTGATAATCAGTTAATTCTAACATAAAAAACGGTATGACCGCAAGGTCATACCGTTTTTTATAACTCAAACAGGCATTATGTCTATATTCTCTGTTTCCTCTGCTCCAATTTCGTTAAGGTATGCATTTATAACGATATTTCTGTTGAATTCTCTTTCGACCTTAGCTCTGCCCGCCAAGCCCATCTGACGGCGCTCGTCGTCGGTGAGAGCCAAAAACTTTTCTATCTGCTTTATCAGATCCTCGCTGTCCTTCTGCTTTACCACAAAGCCGTTCACACCGTCCTCAACGACCTCTCTGCACCCTGCTCTGTCGGTTGTGATGATAGGTCTCGCTGAGGCACAGCCCTCAAGCAGCACGTTTGACAACCCTTCGGGATAATACGTCGGGTGAACTACGCAGTGCACGTCCTTCAGCACCGTTGTAATGTCCTTGACCATACCGTGATAGATGACGGTATCGTTTTCGTTAAGGCATTTCATCTGCTCCTCGTATTCAGCCTCGCAGAATCCGCAGATATGAAATCTTGTGTAGGGATATTTCGCCTTGATATACTTCGCCGCGTCAAGGTAGTGATCTATTCCCTTTTCCTTCATCAGGCGGGATATAAACACGAAATCGACGGTATCGCCGTCGGGGAGAGGATACGGAAGAAATCTTTCGAGGTTTACGCCGCTGCCCGGCAGCAGCTTATGCTTTTCAACGTATAGATTCCTGTCAACAAAAAACTGTCTGTTCTCGGCATTCTGAAAAAAAACAGTTTGTATTTTAGAAAATGCGATCTTATAAAGCACCGTGGTGATCTTCTGCACCACTCCCGGATTTTCGAGTGCCGTTCCGAGCCCCGTTATATTGGCTATACAAGGTATGTTCAATTTTCCGCAAGCCATAGCTCCGTAAATATTCGGCTTTATAGTATATGTAAACACATAGTCGGGAGCTATCTCCTTAAGGAGCTTTTTGTAGAGTCTGAGAAGCTTAAGGTCCTGAAAAGGATTTGTGCCGTGTCTCTCAAGGGGTGTTTCATAGAACTCGCACCCCATTTTTTTGAGTTCATCTATCAGCTCTCCGTAAGGAGACATCACGCTGACAGTATGTCCGTCAGCCAAGAGCTTCTCCACAAGCTCCTTTCGGTATGTATATATACTTATATCACTGTTACCGATCAGCGTTATCTTCATTTTGGCTTCCTCTCCGATTTTTCATCATGATTTCCCTCGCGCTTCAGCACAACAGCGACGGTTTTGAAGATAAGTTTAAGATCAAGCATAAGCGACGCTTTCTTTACGTATTCTGCGTCAAGAACAGCTTTATTCTTATAATAAACGTTGTCTCTGCCGAGGACCTGGGCATATCCCGAAATTCCGGGACGAACACTGAACACATTTAGTCTGCGGCGCATTCCATTGCACTTTTCCTCGCTCAGTATCAGCGGTCTGTATCCTATAAAGGACATAGATCCGACAAAAACGCAAAAGAGCTGTGGCAGCTCGTCCAGCGAGAATCTGCGCAAAGTGCGACCAACCCGTGTCATATACTGATCGGGATTTTCAAGACGGGAGGTTGCGCAATCTCTCGGCGCATCTGTTCTCATTGTTCTGAACTTGTAGCAATAGAAGCTCTTTCCGTTTCTTCCAACTCTTTTTTGCTTGAATATAACCTTGCCTTTAGAATCAAATCTAATCACAATTGCGATTACCAGCATTATCGGCAAGAAAACGATCATTGCCATAAGCGACGCAACGATATCAAAGCTTCTTTTTACAAAACGGTAAAAAAGTCGCTTTTTTGTGTTTGGCACAAAATTCTCGATATACTGCTCATAGTAATCATCGGAATGCTCTATCGTATAGTCAAATGGTTCGTCCGGTATATATTGTTCCACAGTTTTATCATCTATGAGATCTTCCTGTTTTTCTGTCAATACACTCATTGTTATCACCTAAATTTTAAATTTTAGATTATCTCTCCGTACATTATAACACAAAGAAACAGATAAGTCAATCTCAAAAAATCATTTTATGTCACATTTTTAACATAAAACTTTATTTTTTATAATTAATCCTTTAACATATTTATCAAAATTGTATATTTTTCTCAACATATACGCATAAAAAAGCGCTTTTGCTACCGTTTGGCGACAGAAAAGCGCTTTTAAAGTTATTAAATCAATCGAATTCCTCTTCGGACTCCTCTGTTTTTTCAACAAGGACAGTGAGCTTCGTTACCCGTTCCTCTTCCATCTGAGCTACGATAACGAAAATATTTTCATATCTGAAGCTGTCGCCCACGTGGGGATCAGCCTCAAGCATCTCGATTGCCCAGCCGCCCATAGTGGAATATTCACAGGTGAAGCTTTCGGGCTTGACGAACTCGACCTCCTCGAAGAAATCGTCGATATTCATATCTCCAAGCACCTCATAGGTGTTCTCTCCCGTGGAAAGGCACTCGGTTATTATAACGTCGGTATCGTCCCAGATATCGCCCACAAGCTCTTCGAGAATATCCTCCATCGTTACTATTCCAAGCGTTCCGCCATACTCGTCGATAACGATCGCAAGGTGCATCTTGGCGTCGCGAAGCTTTGCGAGAGCCGCGGGAAGCTTCATTGTTTTGTGGAGCTTACAGGGCTTGAGAAGTATAGAGCGTATATCGGGGCTTGCCTCGTCAAGTGTTGCCTTATAGTAACGGGTCAGAGACAGGATACCCACGATATTGTCGACACTATCCTCATATACGGGCAAACGAGAGAACTGTGTCATATCCGACAAAAGCTTCATTATCTCCTCGGGATCGTCATCAAGATCGATAGCCGTCATGTCGATTCGAGGTGTCATTATCTTCTCGATCGTGGTGTCGCTGAAATCAAGGGTAGACTGAAGCAGCTCCCCCTGCCCCTCGTTGATAACGCCCTCTTCCTCGACAGTATCGATGATAGATACCAGCTCCTCCTCGGTAACGGTCGGTTCATCATCGCTTCTGTCACGTCCCCAGAGCTTTCGCAGAACGAAAAGTATCGCCATAACAAGGAAAACAAAGGGGCTGAGAATAACTGTCAGAATTCGTGTGGGGATCGCAATAAAGCGAACGACGGTATCGGCATTCTGCTTAGACAGCACCTTAGGTATGATCTCACCGAATATCAGTATCACAATGGTTATAAGTATAGTAGCCACCGTGGAAGCAAGTGCCACGTTATTGCTGAACAGATTTATAACGATCAGAGTCGTACAGGTCGATATCGCAATATTCGCCAGGTTGTTTCCGATGAGTATTGCCGACAGCGAAAGGGTAAACTTCTCGCATATATTATACGCGATCCTTGCGGTACAGCTTCCCCCCTCGGAAGCCTTGCGCAAACGCATCTTGTTCGCGGTGTTGAAGGCGATCTCGGAAGCCGAGAAATAAGCCGACAGACATATCATCACAAAAATAACTACGTATGCCCACCACATATTCGCGAAATGTTCTCCGAAGCTCATACCGTCACCTCCTCACCGTTCTCTGCTGCCGCCAGGGCAGCGAGATCCTCCTCGTCGAGGATATGAACGATGACCTCGGTAAGACGTCCGTCCTCCACTGTCTTCGCTGTGAATTGAATATTTTCATAAAGGAAGGACTCACCCTCCTCGGGAATATGCCCAAGCATCTCGAGAATAAAGGAAAGCATCGGCTTTGACGCGATCTTCCTCGGGGCATATCCAAGACTCATACGCTCATAAACGTTAGACATCAGCATATGAGTATTCACCATATATTTATTTCCACCCAGCGTCTGGAAATTTCGGTCTACAACGTCCTCCTCGTCGAATATCTCTCCAACGAGCTCCTCAAGAATGTCCTCGATAGTCACAAGACCGACAACCTTCTTGTTGTCGTCAAGAACCATAGCGACCTGTAGCTTGTGCTGCCTCATATCGGTGAGAAGATCGTCGATCTTAGCGTCCTTGCGGACAAGATAAGGGGGCTTCATCACGCTTCGCAGACGAAGGTTGGGATTTCTTTTATGTTCAATAAGATAGGTTCGGGTACGCAAAATACCTACGACACGCTCGGAATTATCCGCCTTTACGGGAAGACGGGAGTGATTGGTATTCCTTATCACCTCTAAGATCTCCGCGGGAGTGGCATTGAGCCTGACAAAGTCAATGTCACGCTCCATAGTCATTATATCACCTACGGTCGTCTTAGCGAATTCAAGCGCCGACTTAAGCATATCGCTCTGTTCCTCGTCCACAATTCCCTCCTCTTCCGCCGTCTCGATTATCTCGGTGAGCTCGTCCTCTGTGATAGACGGCTCTGCCTCCTTTTTTGAAAACAGCTTTGAGGCGAAATCGGATATCAGCCCGAAGAAGGCTGAGAAGGGCTTGAGCACCTTCATAAGAAAACGGAGAGAGCCCTGGAAGAACAGTGATACCGACTCACTGCGGTCGTTGGCGAAGCTCTTGGGTATCATCTCGCTGAACAGGAAGATGATCGCCGTACTCATCGCGGAGCAGATCATTGAGAAGGCGAAGGAATCAAGAAATTCCTCGCTCTTGCCCGCACTGCGGAAAATATCTGTCGCGAGAAGAGTAAACACCGCCGCGCCCGCGATCTTGGTCACGTTGTTTCCAAGAAGCAGAGTGGTAAGCGCCTTGTCGAACTTATTCAGTATGTACATCACACCGAGTGCTCTTTTGTTTCCATCGTCAGCAAGCGCTTTGATCTTGATCTTATTCACCGCTGAAAAAGAGCTTTCGGTAGCGGCAAAATAAGCGCCGCCTATAACACAAATAAAAAAGATGATCCATAAGGGTATACTGTCACTACCCATAAAATTGTCAACTCCTTGCCTATTTATTTTATATCCTTATTATTTTATCATCATTTAGCTGTTTTGTCAAGTATATAAGCAAAATTGAAGTAATAATTGCACCAAAAGAACAAAATTTATTTTTTTGTCACTTAAGTGCTAAAAAGGTTGAAAATATTTTTTTTATATGCTATAATGATATTGTATATTTCATAAGGATTGGTATATATTATGCTTCTTTTTTATATTCGTCACGGAGACCCCATATACGACCCCGACAAGCTAACGCCTCTCGGTGAGGAGCAGGCAAAGGCAGTCGCCAAAAGACTTGCCCTTTTCGGTGTCGACGAGATATATTCCTCGACCTCAAACCGCGCTATGCAGACAGCTCAGCCAACCTGTGAGCTTCTCGGTCTCCCGCTCAAGACCCTTGATTTTATGAACGAAAACTATCTTAATGACCTGAAGATCCCACTTGAAAACAAAAAAGTCAAAGAGGATTGGGTCTGGTCGCATCCCACATATTCTCAGATACTTACAAGCAAGGAGATCCGTGAAATGGGAGACGAGTGGTATCGCCACCCTGCCTTTGAGCCCTTTCATTTTGACAAGGTATTGCACCCCATACACCGTCAGGCAGATGAATTTATCGCATCCCACGGCTACGAGCACGATCCCGAAAAGGGCTTATATAAGGTCATAAATTACAACTATGAAAAGCGAGTTGCCCTCTTTGCCCACGAATGTATCGGAAAGATCTTTATGAGTCACCTTCTCGACCTGCCCTTCCCGCAATACGCCACCCATTTCGAGATGCACACCTCTGCGATGACCGTCATTCGCTTTGACGACGGAACGAATTCAACTAACAGTGATAAGCCGAACGAATATGCCCGCGCGCGTGTCCTAACCCTTTCAAACGACTCCCATCTCTACCACGAGGGCATTTCTATGTCTCACCGTTTTACCCACATAAGAGAGGAATACTAAGACCAAGGGGCTGTCACATTTGGCAAGACCGAAAAAGTCCGAAAATAAATAAAAAGATCCCGTTTTCGACAGAAAAAAACGCAAATGAGACACTAATAGGTTGAATTTCTTCGAAATTCTCCATCTTTATGGACTTTTTCTACCGCCGTTTTCGGGGCTCGACGTACCTTTGTACGCCTCACGCCCCGAAGAACGACGCTTCTTGCTCAAATCTGACTATCCCCTAAAAAAGGCTGTCTCAAACTCACATTTGAGACAGCCACCTTTTTTTGGGTGTTGGTACGTATAACGAAACGCAATTCACTATTTTATTTCATTTTATTTCAAAATCGAATAGGCGGAAATCTTCACACCCATGAGTTGAGATCGGAATAAACCGAATTTTTTTGACCTTCCATATAACTTTATGTCGCACAAACCGCTGATGACTGTCGGAAACAGAAATCACAAAGAGTTCACCGTCTGCATTCTCCCCTTCTATTCTATATTCCTTAATCAGGGTTTTGGGAAGCTTGAATCGTGTTTGAATCAATGGATAATTGCAAGGCATATTGTGATATTTTCGATTCATATCGTTGTCAAACACAAGGCGTATTTCGGAAACGTCGGTATCTTTATCAAGCTCATACTCAATAAAATCTCCCACACCGCCAGTCCAAAGATTTTCCACACCGCGGTCTTTACCGTTTCGAATTATTTCAGCGTTGCATTTTGCCTGCCGTGTCATCATCGGTACTTTCCTCTCGTGCCAAGGAATATAACAATCATCAGCCATGAGAGTTTCTTGAAGCACGTCGATATCCACGTTTTCAACTGTACAGTTATTTTTGATCGCTTGTGCTACCGCAGTGCCAAGCGCCTGACCAAGAATTGCGCAAGTCGCCATCACACGAGACGAGGAAAGCGCGGCGTGTGTAACACTGATATTTCTTCCCGCAAAAACAAGGTTCTCTATATTATCCGATATCATGCATCTGAGAGGAAGTCCCCACGGCTGCGGGGCGGGATGATAGATCGTTGGATGCCCCTTTGTGTAATAGAATCCCTCCGGAAAATGATCATCCATAGACCAACCCGCATATGCTACGATATCTTCAAATCTTCCCTCGGCCTCAACATCGTTTTGCGTAACAATATATTTTCCGATGTAGCGACGGCTTTCTCGCTTTCCGGGTAGAAATCCAATCCATTCGAGTTCCCAATTATCTACATCATGATCCCCGTGATTTTTCATATGATCCCATACACCGTAACAAATTTTCAAAAGCTCGTCACGGCATCTGTCTGTGTCATGAATACAATCCCATTCGCCGCCAAGCTCTATCCACCAAAAGTTATTATCTCTATTGTGGTCTTTATAGGGCAGATCCGCGTCAGACTCATATCGATATGCCCACGAAGGCGGAATAAATTCCACCTTGTGATCTGTCTCTCTAATTTGAAAAAGACAACTCATTCCCATCGTCTTTTTGTCGGCAACGTCGGGTGGAATGCGTTCATCAAATTCTGACTTTGCTTCTCTGCCGTACATATAGTTTGCACCGCTTAAAGGCGCTAAAATCGAATCTCCGGAGCAATCCGCAAAATACGAAGCAGATACTATATGAAATGTCTCAGCGTTCGATTGCCAAGCTTTGATGTTGGCAATTCGATTTCCGTCCAAAGTAGCATCAAGGCAGCTCGTATTTAATAGCAGCGTGAGATTATCTTCAGCTTTCGCCTTTTCGTAGAGGACACTATCCCAAATCGGATATTTCAGTGACGGATTTTGATAGAAATTTTCAAGAAAGATCTCCTCAATAATTCCGCTCTCGCGTATATCCTTCACAGGTCCTCGTCCTGTGATATACGCGCCGCCTATCCACATTCTTATCTCGCTTGACGCGTTACCGCCAAGCACAGGACGATCCTGCACCAAAACCACCTTTATTCCGTGTCTTGCCGCCGCGATAGCGCAACAAAGTCCCGCCATTCCTCCGCCGACAACACAAAGCTCTGTATCATATTGAATAGTTCTCATAAAATCAATCCTCGATATATTTTTTTAAAGTCTGACTTACCGCCGAAATATTTCCGCCAATAACATCCTTCTTTTATTATTCCCCAACTATATTCTGTATTTCGCGAACGTCAATATCACGAAGTCTCTTTCCCTGTTTTATAGAGAGCGCCGCGGCAGTGCCCGCAGCCTCTCCGAGTGCTATACATACCGACATTATACGGAAATTCGAGTGAGCCAAGTGAGAGCCGCTGATATTTCTGCCCGACAGCAAAAGTCCCTCTATGCTTTTTGGAAGCAGACAGCCGTAAGGAATCGTGTATGTGTTCTTTTGCTTCCATTCCTTCTGAACTCCTGTCTTATCAAGGCTTGAGCCTGTAAGATTGTGCACGTCAAAGTTAAAGAATGCGCGTCTTACTACCCAGTTCTCAGAATATTTAGCCGCAAGTATATCGTCAGCCGAAATAGTCTCTATTCCCTCAAAATGTCTCGTCTCACGAATACCGGGAAGCGACGCTGAGCTCATAAGCCAGCACTTTTCATATCCGGGAGCATATTCTCTCAAAAATTTGATTATCGGCATTATCTGAGAACGGCATATCTGCATTCCTTGGGTAACACTCTTTGCATCCGTGCCGTCAATACCTATCGCATTCGTCATATTTACACACACCGTATCGGGCTCGGGCTGCTGGTAAAGAAGAACATGTCCCGCAGGGAACGGCAAAATCTTTGCGCCAAGCGACTGAAGCTCTCCCTTTTCTGTCTCGACCTTGCTCTCAAAACTACGCGGAAATACCGCTCTTTCATAGTCAACTCCGCCAAGCTTGAACATAAGCGTGCAGGGCTGCATCTTTCCGTCACTCTCTCGTCCCTTAAAGAAAGGAACTCCGGCAGACGCCGCTACGTCACCGTCACCCGTTGAATCTACAACACATTTAGCGCGGATAAATCCTCTGCCGCTCTTGTTCTGCACGGTAACACCAATAATGCGATCCCCCTCCAATACAGCTTCGCATACCATCGTATAATATAGTATCTCTACTTTATCCTCTTGCATCATTTCCTCAAGAACTATCATCTGAAGGTCGTGAGGAATTCCGTTCATCTTACTGGGCTCGTTTTCGTCTATCCAAGTATACCCAAGATCTTTCTCACGTGAGCGCACGAAAATCTCCTGCATTATCTTACTCGAGGATTTTCCGCCCCAATGCGACATCATACCCGCAGTAGCAATGCCGCCAAGACAACCGCACATATCTACTATCATTGTGGAAACGCCCTCACGCGCCGCGCGAAGCGCAGCTCCTATTCCCGCAGGACCGCCTCCGCAAACGAGAACGTCAACATCCCCGAAGCAAGGAATATCTTTTACATCATTATAAGAAAGTTTTTTCATTTGTGTTTTCTCCTATTGATTTCATTCCAATTCTATGATACAATAAAATTATCAAGATTACCTTATAATTATGACACAAAATCTTTGAATTTTGACAATGGTGAAAAATGAAAGAGAAAATAATACACGATATTGAGCACTATATAAATTTTTTGAATCAAAACGGATATATCATTTCGCTCACGTTTATGCCGACACACCTGAAAAACTTGTTTTTGCCCCTTATTCAATACGATCTTCATCCACACATGATATGCTCATATCTCAAAGCAAACAGCGGAACTCTTGGCAGATGTGTATCTAACAAAAAATGTCTTCAAAAAAAGGATATCAAAAAGCCGTATTACGCTTGCTGTTATGCAGGAGTAGAGGAATTTTTGTTTCCCGTCAGATACGAGGAGCAGCTTATCGTCTGCATTCACGTATCAGGATTCCGAGGCCGACTTAAACGCTCGTCAAGATTTATGAAGCAGACTTCCTCGCTGTGCGACGAACGATTTGCGGAGCTTTATAGCGAGCTTTCCGAGGACATCCCCTCTCTTGAACAGGTATCCTCCTTTACCGAGCCGCTCGCGTATATGCTGAAAGAATTCTGTAAATACGCTCAGATAGAAAAAGAAACAGATGACGTCACGAGCAAGCTCTACTACAAAGCCTTGCATTTGCTTTACGAGGGAGAGATCGAAAGCTGGAGCTGCACGGAGCTCTCAAAAAGGTTGAACTATTCCGAATCCTATATGAGATACGTTTTCAAAAAGTCGGGAAATATCTCTCTCCAGACCAAAATAAACCAAATAAGACTTGAAAAAGCCAAACGATTTCTCAAATACTCCAATGAATCTGTAACTCAGATCGCATTCTCTCTTGGTTTTTCCGACTCGAATTATTTCTCCACATATTTCAAAAAACACACGGGGGTCTCCCCGCTTGCATATCGAAAAAACAAAAAAGGGAGATAATTTTACAGCTTGGCTTCTTTATTCGTGCCACCGAGCCGTTAAATTAACTCAAAAAGAGTGAACCAACGACCCCCATTGATTACCTGTTTCGCTGCGCTCAACGGCGAGTTTGTATTTGCCACACCAAATGCAAACATCGCAGTCACCGCGCTTCGCGCTGTTACGGTTAATATTAGATATCGCTGAATTAAATCTCAAAAAAGAGCCAAAGCAAAAACGGAGTCCAAACGGACTCCGTTTTGCTTTGTGTTCGTAGGACGGAATTGCAACTTAATGAAAAAATCAAGCGTCAACTCCAAACAATACGTTTTTGAAAAGCTTTTCCGTCTTTTCTTCTCCAAGAGACTTCTTGAATACGTCGGTAGATGGACCGCCTTGCGTCAAAAGTCCG
>SVSX01000046.1 GCA_015064085.1 Oscillospiraceae bacterium
GAGCTTGCAGGTGTCGGAGTGGTATTCAAGCTTGTTTGCGCTATAGAGATGACTCTTTGCAGAATGAGAGGAGAGAAGGCACTTGACGGAGTGTCACGCGTGTGCAGAGAGTATTCCGACCTTGCGGCGATCGGTACGATCGCCGACGTAATGCCTATTACCGATGAGAACAGACTTATTGTCAGTATGGGGCTTTCGATGCTCGAGAGAACAGAGAGAGCGGGTCTTGCGGCGCTTATAGATGCCGCGGGCGCTTCGGGTAAGGACGGCAAAACTCAGACGAAAAAGAGAAAGATCTCTTCGGGATTTATAGGCTTCGGTATCGCGCCGAGGATCAACGCTGCGGGAAGGATAAGCGATTCGCTCATAGCGGTCAATCTTCTCCTTGAGAACGATCCCGCTAAGGCGAAGATATGTGCGGCGGAGCTTTGTGAGATAAACAAAAGAAGACAGATAGAGGAAAACAAGATCGCCGAGGCGGCTTACGAAATGATCGAAAGTTCTCACGATTTCGAGAAAGACAAGGTGATCGTTCTCGAGCACGACGATTGGCAGCAGGGAATCGTAGGTATAGTCTCCTCAAGAATAACCGAGAAATACGGTCTGCCCTCGATCCTTATCTCCTTTAAGGGTGCTATTGAGGGAGAGCCTCACGGAGAGGACAACGGCAAGGGCTCCGGAAGGAGCATCAAGGGAATGAATCTTGTTGGCGCGCTCGGATATTGCGAGGATCTGCTTGAGCGCTTTGGTGGACACGAGCTGGCGGCGGGTCTGACGCTTAAGAGACGCAACGTTGAAGAATTCAGAAGAAGAATAAACGAGTATGCCGACGAAAATCTCTCCGAGGAGAATTTCAAAATAAGAATAGATGCAGACTGTGAGCTTACTATGCCGCAGGTGACCCTTGCTCTGGCTGAGGAGATACTCAAGCTCGAGCCCTTCGGAGTGGGCAATCCTACACCCCTTTTCGTTATGAAGGACGTGGGTGTCCAGAGAATAATGCAGCTCGGCGGCGGTAAGCATACAAAGCTTATCCTTGAAAAGGACGGAGCGGCGGTTTGCGGCATATATTTCGGAGTCAGTGCAGCTGAGCTTGGATTTGAGGCGGGAGATAAGATAGATCTGCTTTTCAACCTCGACGTGAACGAATACAGAAGCCTTCGCTCGGTTCAGATCATAGTTCAGGACGCGCGTATCTCGGAAAGATACGTAAGAGACGTTATCGACGTAAAGAAGCGTTATAAAGAGATAGCCGACGGCGGTGTTTACACTCCCGAGGAGAATGTTATTCCCACGAGAGACGATTTTGCTGAGGTATATAAGGTGCTCCGCAGAGAGTACAGAAGCGGAAGCAATCTTCTTGACGATAAAACTCTCTTGAAGCTTGTAAACACCGGCGAGTCTGCCCAGATAAACTACATAAAGCTGAAATATATTCTCAGAATAATGAACGAGCTTATGATATGCGACGTTCGTGAGATCGAGGAGGATATATTCAGATTTGAGATGCTTGTGAACGTAAAAAAGACGAGCATCGACAAATCCTCGATACTTAAAAAGCTGAAGAGCAGATGCTCGGACAGGGCAAAGTAAGCGGGGATAAAGGATCAAAATTTTTACCCTAAGAGGAATTTTATGACGAATGAGACGAGGACGGATATCAGCAGACTGCTGAATATTCTTGAGGCAACGGGAAAGAAATATGACGTCGAGATGATAGGTCGGGCGTATGAATACGCCAAGGCGCTTCACGAGGGTCAGTTCAGAGTCAGCGGTGAGCCGTATATATCTCACCCTGTGGCTGTGGCTGAGATCGTTGCGGGACTTGAGCTTGATACAGAGTCGATCTGCGCGGCGCTGCTTCACGATACCGTGGAGGACTGCTCCGAGAAGACCGACCTCAAGGAGATAGAGGCAAAGTTCGGAAAGGTAGTGGCGCTTCTTGTGGACGGTCTTACAAAGATGGTCCAGATGAATATAGAGGACAAGGAAGAGGCGCATATCGAGAATATCAGAAAGATGCTTCTCGCTATGTCGAGAGACGTAAGAGTTATATTTATCAAGCTTTGCGACCGTCTCCACAATATGCGTACCCTTGCGGTCAAGCCCGATCCGAAAAGACGCTCCACGGCGCTTGAGACAATGCAGGTCTATGCGCCCCTTGCGCACAGACTCGGTATGCAGAAGATCAAGCAGGAGCTTGAAAATCTCGGACTTTCTTACCTTGATCCGATAGGCTACGACGAGATACAGAATTATATTGAGGAAAAGTACGGCGAGAACCTCGGCTTTATTGAAAGCATAAGAAACGCCGTTAGCAGCAGACTGAAGGAAAATGAAATAAACTTCACCCTTGAGGGAAGAATAAAGTCTGTTTACAGCATCTACAGAAAGATGTACAATCAGAATAAGAATTTTGACGAGATATATGACTTTTACGCTCTGCGTATCATAGTTGATACAGAGCTTGAATGCTACACGGCGCTCGGTATCATTCACGAGATGTTCAAGTCTATTCCCGGTAGATTCAAGGATTATATCTCTACCCCAAAGCCCAATATGTACCGCTCACTCCATACCACCGTCATCGGTCGTGACGGAATACCCTTTGAGGTACAGATAAGGACCTGGGAGATGCACCATATCGCTGAATACGGTGTTGCGGCTCATTGGAAATACAAGTCGGGCGAAAAGGCTGACGAGGATATGGATAAGAAGCTTGAGTGGATAGCTAAGCTTATCGAGACCGAGGATGACACGCGAGATCCCGATGAGTTTATGAACGCTCTTAAGACAGATATATTCCACGACGAGACCTTTGTGTTTACTCCCAAGGGTGATGTTATAGCGCTTCCCCAGGGCTCGACTGTCATAGACTTCGCGTACGCTATACACTCGGGAGTAGGGCACAAGATGACGGGAGCTAAGATCAACGGAATGATCGTTCCCATAGATACCGTTCCCAGAAACGGTGAGATCGTTGAGATCCTTACCTCGTCCTCCTCGAAAGGACCGAGCCGAGATTGGCTGAATATCGTTAAAACCAGTGCCGCGAGAACCAAGATAAGAGCTTGGTTCAAGAAGGAAAAGCGCCCTGAGAACATTGTTGCGGGTAAGGCGATGATCGACGGTGAGCTTAAGAAATACGGAAGACCGTATACCGAGACTCAGAGAAACGAGGTCGTCAGTGAGCTTGGCTTGCGCCTTGGCTTTATGAGCGCCGATGACGTATATAACACTCTCGGTTATGGAGGGATCACCCTCTCTAAGATGGCGTCGAAGCTCAAGGACGAATTCGAGAAGCAGGTAAAAGCGCCTGATGACGAGCCTAAGACTGTTGTTGACATTGCTCCCGAGAGCATAAAGACGGCTAAGCCCAAAAATCTCAAGTCAAACAGCGGTATCGTGGTTGACGGCGCGGAGGGCTGTCTTGTCAAATTCGCCAAGTGCTGTAATCCCTTGCCCGGTGACGACGTTATCGGATTTATCACAAAGGGATACGGTATCTCGATACACAAGTCGGATTGCCCCAACGTTATTATGGGTATGTCAAATACCGAAAACAAGGACAGATGGGTCGAGGCACATTGGGAAAGCGACAACGAGCATTCGGGAGCTGATCTCTATGAGGCGCAGCTCAAGATCTTTGTTTACGACAGAATAGGAATCATTGCCGATATAAGCGTTGCGCTTTCGGATATGAGAGTCTTTATTCTTTCGATAAATACAGTTAAGAGTCAGGACGGCTCTATAGTTAATCTTAAGGTAAGCTGTAAGAACGCTTCGCATTATCACTCGATAGTGTCGCGACTCAAATCCCTTGACGGCGTTATCGAGGTAACCCGTGGATTTACTTGAGGTGGCGTATGATACTTGTTGTTCAAAGAGTAAAAAGCGCATCGGTAAATGTCGGCGGCGAGTGCGTGGGAAGCTGTGGCAAGGGACTTATGATGCTTATCGGTGTAGCCGATGGCGACGGACGGTATGAAGCCGAGCTCCTGGCAAAAAAGGTGCTCGGACTCAGGATATTTACCGACGAAAATGATAAAATGAATCTTTCTCTCAGAGACGTTGAGGGAGAGGCGCTTGTAGTTTCCAATTTTACCTTACTTGCCAACTACAGAAAGGGTAACCGTCCCGACTATATGGGAGCGGCAAAGCCCGACGTTGCAAGAGAGCTTTACGAATACTTTGCTGAGCTTATATCAAAGGAGCTCAGCCACGTTGGAATGGGTGCTTTCGGAGAGCATATGGAGATAGATATGCGAGCCGACGGTCCTGTTACAATAGTTATGGACAGCGCTGTGCTGTCACAAAAAAAGTGATTTACCAAGGAGGTTCACTATGAATATTAAAATTGAATCACCGGTAAACAGATACTACGTTCAGACCCTTTGTATGATCTTCTTCCCGGGCGCTAAGTTCGGGGCGAAGGAGAACGAGAATGAAAATGTCCCCTCCTTGTATCTCAGGACAGAGAAAAGGGAGGAGGAGATAGTCGCGTACGCGGAGATCAGCGCGGACGGTAAGACCTGTACCGCCGAGAAGAGCGCCGCCTTCGCTGAGGACAGGACAGAGGAGAGAACTCTTAAGATCGCCGTCGGACTTGCTATCCTTGCGGCGGCAGGTGAGCTTGTGGGCTACAGACCTTCCTGGGGTATGCTTATCGGCGTCCGTCCCTCAAAGGTAGCCAGTGAGATGCTGAACGCGGGAATGAGCAAAACAAGGGTTAAGAAAAAGCTTAATTCCGATTATCTTGTTATCCCCAAAAAGGCGTCTCTTGCCACAGACGTGGCGGTCCACGAGAGAAGAATATCGGGAGAGGTAAAGCCAAAGGACTGCAGTGTCTATATCTCTATACCTTTCTGCCCCACAAGATGCACATATTGCTCGTTTGTGTCATATACTTCAAAGAGATTGCTTGATCTTATACCCGAATATCTTGAGAGGCTTTATCTTGATATTGAGGCGAACTTCAAGCTCATAGATGAGCTTTCGCTCAACGTTAAGACGGTCTATATCGGAGGGGGAACGCCCACTATACTGACGGCTGAGCAGCTTCGTGCCCTGCTTTCGAAAATAGCTTCGCTTACCGACGTTTCAGCGCTTTCGGAGTTTACGCTCGAGGCGGGCAGACCCGACACTATAACCGAGGAAAAGTTTGCTATAGCTAAGGAATTTGGCGTAACACGCGTCAGTGTCAACCCTCAGACCCTTTGCGACGAGGTCCTTTGCGGCATAGGCAGAGCACATACCGCGGAGCAGTTCTTTGAGGCTTATGATATCGCGAGACGCTCGGGAATAAAAACGGTGAACGTAGATCTTATTGCGGGACTTCCCGGGGATAACTTCAAGATATTCTCCTCGACCTATGACAGGATACTACAGCTCCGTCCCGAAAATATAACGGTACATACCTTCAGTGTAAAGAAGGCGGCTGAGGTACTGAGGACCAACTCGAGCATCTATTCCATAAAGGGAGGAGATGCGGGAAAGTGCGTCGATTATTCTCAGATGAAGGCTATACAGAGCGGATATATTCCGTATTATATGTATAGACAGAAAAATACCGTGGGAAACTATGAAAACGTAGGATTTTCTCTGGAGGGTCACGAGGGACTCTATAACATATATATGATGGAAGAGCTGCACTCTATCTTCGCCGCAGGAGCGGGAGCTGTAACAAAACTTGTTGACAATACGGGTGAAGACGTCAGCGGAAAGGCTATTGAAAGACTCTTTAATCAGAAATATCCTTACGAGTACCTTAAAGAGGACAGACGTTCAGAGTTTCACGACGCGGCTGTAAGATTTTATACCGAACACGGTCTTATATGACAGAAAAGCGCCGCAGACAGAGAGTTTGCGGCACTTTTTTAAGCTGAATAATCCAAAAAGGAGAGCAGTATGAAAAAAATTCTTGTTGCGCCCACCTCTTTTCAAAGCAGAGCCGAGATGGAGCGCTTCCTCGAAAGCTGTGAGAAGGATTTTGAAAAAGGATTTGCTCGGACGTTGAACGAATTGAATGAACATCAAGATACAAGGGTGATAACTCTTTCAGGTCCGACCTGCTCGGGGAAGACGACGGCGGCGAGAAAGATCGTGCTTGAGCTCGAAAGACTCGGAAAGCAGGTTCACGTTATCTCGCTTGACGATTTCTATTATGACAACACTCTTCTCCGCCTTCGCTCGGAGAAAAAGGGATACGCAGAGGTCGATTATGACTCTCCCGACACGATAGACCTTGAAGCGCTTGAAAAATTCGAGGATAGACTTTTCGGTGATGGAGAGGCGGAATGCCCGATCTTCGATTTTGTTTCGGGAAAAAGAGTCGGGTACAAAAAAATACCCTGCGATGAGAGCTCTGTGTTTATTTTTGAGGGAATTCAAGCGCTTTATCCCGAGGTCACGACGATACTTGCGGCTCACGAATACAGAAGTGTTTATATATCTCCCGAAAGCGCTATATCACTTGGAGATGAGATCTTTGAGCCGAATGAGCTCCGTCTTCTCAGACGTCTCGTGAGAGACAGCATATTCAGAAATACGCCGCCTGAGCTTACCTTCAGCCTTTGGAAGGGAGTTCGGAAAAATGAGGACAAAAATATTCTGCCATACGCGGAGCTCTGTGAGATGAGAATAGATTCATCATTTTCTTATGAGCTTTCGGTGCTGAGACCTTATCTTTTCGGTCTGCTGGGTAATATCGATCCCGAGAGTGAATATAAAAATATGGCAAACGACATACTCAGAAGGATAGAGGCAGCGCCCTCGATACCGTCTGAATATATTTCTTCCGACTCTCTTTACAAGGAATTCGTCTGAGCCGACAGCCTACATAGTAATACTCGCAAAAATTTACGAATATTTATTTGTAAAAAGAGTATTTTGGGGGACGGCTTGAAAAAATATCATTCAAATAAAAAATCCGTCGGCGGAAGCTTTCTTTCGGGAGTAATGCTTCTCTCGGTGTCGACACTTATTGTAAAAATTATCGGACTCGCCTTTAAGATCCCTTTGATGTCTCTGCTCGGGGCAGAGGGAATGGGGTATTTCAACTCGGCGTATGAGATATATGCTGTGCTATGTGTTCTGGCTACGGCGGGGCTTCCGACAGCCCTTTCGGTGCTTGTGTCCTCAGCGGAGGAGAAGGGTGAGCATATGAGGGCGGTCGCGCTCTTTAAGGTGGCAAAGAGGATATTTTTCTTTCTTGGGCTTGCGGGGTCGCTGCTGCTCTTCCTTTTGAGCGGAGCTATAGCCGAGCTTATAGAAAATCCCAACGCGGAGTATGCTATAAGGGCGATCTCGCCCGCACTGCTGTTTGTCTGTCTTGCCAGTGCCTTCCGCGGATATTTTCAAGGCAGAAGCCGAATGACGCCGACCGCACTCTCTCAGATGGTCGAGGCACTTTCAAAGCTTGTCCTTGGAATGGCGCTCGGAGGCTATGCCGTGAAAAGGGGATATCCTGTCTACGTCAGTGCCGCTTACTCGATACTCGGTATCAGCGTGGGCACTCTGCTCTCGGCAATTCTTCTGTGGCTTATCGGAGTATTTTCAGAAGATGGCAGAGCGAAGGGAAAGAGCGAGAGAGGCTATCTGCGCCCTCTTATGTCGATAGCCCTTCCCATAACGCTTGGGTCTGCGGTTATGTCCTTCAGCAAGCTTATCGATATGACGCTGATAATGCACAGGCTTCAGGATATCGGATATACCGCCGTGGGGGCAAATACCCTCTACGGGGCTTATACCACTCTTGCCGTGCCTGTCTTTTCACTTATACCCTCACTTGTGAGTCCCGTGTCTCTCGCCCTTGTTCCAAGACTTTCGGCAGCCATCGCGAGGGGATCTCGTGGGGCTCAGCGAGAGGTTGCATTGGCGTCGCTGAGAATAACTGTGCTCCTTGCGATGCCCGCGGCGTTCGGCGCTTCGGTATATGCTTCGGATATCCTCGGAGTGCTTTTTTCAGGGGAGAGTGAGGCTGTGGCGATATCCGCTCCGCTGCTTGCGCTCCTTGGAGTGTCGGTGCTTTATTCTTGCTTGATAAGCACGACAAACGCAATATTGCAATCCTACAGAAGGGCAGGGCTTCCTATCGTTTCAATGACTCTCGGCGCAGTTCTCAAGCTCCTGACAGCGTATATTCTTATCGGTATTCCCGAGATAGGTATTATGGGAGCGCCGCTGAGTACCCTTATATGCGATACGGCTGTAACGTTGATGAACGTTTTCTTTATGTCAAGAGTTATGCCCGAAAGTGATTTTAGTCTCGGAATATACGTTAAGCCCCTTGTTGCGTCTGTTGTGATGATCGGCTTTTCTTTCCCCGTCAGGTGCTTTATTCTGCGTACGGGCGGAAGCGGTGCGAGAGCGTTTTTTACGGCGGCTTTTGTGGCTGTCGCGGTCTATTTTATCTCGGTGATCTTGCTTGGAGCGGTTGCAAAGGAGGATCTTGATGTGTTGCCCTTTGGAAATAGGGTAGTGCGAATAATGAAAAGACTCGGATTTTTCAGATCCGAAGAAAATAAAAAAGATTATATCTGTGAAAGGAAAGGACGTTATGGCAATTTCAAAAAGAGCTGAGGCTCTTGTAGGTAAAAAAAGCTACGGATTTGAGGATCTTGTGGAGGTGATGGAGATACTGCGCTCGGAGGACGGCTGTCCTTGGGACAGAGAGCAGGATCATCACACAATAAGAGACGACCTTATAGAGGAGACCTACGAGGTCATTGAGGCTATCGATACCGATAATCCCGAGCTCCTTCGAGAGGAGCTCGGCGACGTTATGCTTCAGGTGGTATTTCATTCACGCATAGCTGAGGAGAGCGGTATTTTCAATATTGATGATGTGGCAAACGACATTTGTGTCAAGCTGATACACAGACACCCTCACGTTTTCGGCGAGATATCGGTGGAGAACAGCGCAGAGGTGCTGTCGAATTGGGAGAAGATCAAGAGCGACGAAAAGGAGAGAAAGACGGTAACACAGAAGCTTCGCTCCGTTCCGCCTCAGCTTCCCGCGCTTATGAGAGCTACCAAGGTGGGCAAGAAGGCGTCCTGTTTTGACTTTGAGACTACCGAGGCGGTTATGGATAAGCTGGCCGAGGAGATGGTCGAGGTCAGCGAGGCAATAGACTCGGGAGTTGCCGAGGATATCGAGGAGGAGATCGGCGATCTTCTTCTTACCGTTACCTCGCTTTGCCGCAAGACGGGAGTTAAGGCTGAGGATGCTCTCAATCGCGCTACGGAGAAGTTTATAAACCGCTTTGAAAAGATCGAAAATGCGGTTATTGACGAGGGAAAGGACATAAAAGACCTTCCTATGACCGAGCTTGACGCGATTTGGGATAAAATTAAAGAAAAAAACTAAAAAAAATCACAAAATAGGCAAAAAAACACTTGAAATTGTAGGATTTTTATGGTATAATCAACATATAGGATATGTCGAAGGTATTTTCGGCAAACTAAAATATTTAAGGAAGGAATAAAATTATGAACAAGACACAGTTTATCGAAGCAATCGCTGCAAAGGCAGACATTAAGAAGAAGGACGCAGAGGCTGCAGTTAACGCAATGACAGACGTTATCGCAGAGGCTCTCAAGGCAGGCGACAAGGTTCAGCTCGTTGGCTTTGGAACATTCGAGGTTAAGGAGAGAGCCGCAAGAGAGGGACGTAACCCCAGAACAGGCGAAACCATTAAGATCGAAGCTTCAAAGACACCCGCATTCTCCGCAGGTAAGGGTCTCAAGTCTGCTATAAACTAATTGTTTGTTTTCATACATTTAGGCGTGGGAGCGCCTTGGCGCTCCCACGCCTTTGTGTATTATGGAGGTTACAATGAGACTTGACAAATATCTTAAGGTATCGAGAATAATAAAACGCCGCACTGTTGCGAACGACGCCTGCGACGCCGCTCACGTTACCGCAAACGGAAGACCCGCCAAGGCGTCCTACGATGTCAAGGAGGGGGATGTTCTTGAGATCAGCTTTGGTCAGAGAGTCCTTAAGGTCAGAGTGCTGGCTGTTAAGGAGACTGTGGCGAAGGCTGAGGCTTCGGGAATGTATGAGATAATCGAATAAATTACAGGCAACGCGCATATTCATTTTATAGATGAATATGCGTTTTTTTATGGGGGCAGATATGAATTCGATCAATAACAAAGAAGATAACAGAGCAGCGCATAAGCTGATGCTTGATGGGCGTAAGCATCTTGAGATAAACGGGGTGCGTGAGGTGATAAGCTTCGACGAGCTCGGCGTGACTCTGAAGACGGCTCTTGGAGAGCTCAATATAGAGGGGAGGGAGCTGACCGTGACGACTCTTGATACAGAACGGGGAGTCGTTGTGGTGGACGGCAAGGTAGACGGCATCTATTATTCCGATGGAGAGGACGGCAAAAAACGCGGTATCTTCGGAAGGCTCTCTAAATAATGGAAATATTCCCGAATAAGCTTTTTCTATTGCTTGTCTCTTCGCTTATCCTCGGAATGTCAGGCGGGGCGCTCAACGATATCTGGCGTATCTGCAGATGCTTTGCGGGAGTGAGATATTCAGAGAAGGGCGCGGAGCTTTATAAGAAAAAAATACCTGTTGTGGGAAGTCTCCGAAGGATCGGCAATGAGGGGAAGGTATATAGGATATTTCTCGGTGTTATGATCTTTTTGCAGGATATCTTCCTGTTCTGTTATCTCGGCGCGGGGAGTGTTGTGCTAAATTTCTATTTTAACAGCGCGGCATTCAGGTCATATACCGTAGCCGCGGTGGCGGTCGGGTTTTTTATCTATTATTTTACGGTTGGGAGGCTTGTGATCCGCGTTTGTGAGAGGTTGGTATTTCTTTTGAGAGCCTTACTTGAAATAGTGTTTTATATCCTCAGCCGTCCTTTCGTCTTCCTTTTTAAAAAGATCACAGTCGTTTTAAAAAAAGTTTTTTTGAAAATACGTTATTCTCTTGCGAAGAAGAAAAATATGTGTTATAATGAAGAGGCAGAAGGAGAGCCTTCGGCTTGTGCTGACGGTGAGCTTCAAAAATAACGCGGGAGAGAGAAAATGGCAGGAGAAAAATATTTTATTGACAGAAAAAATATTTTCGTCTCGATAATGAAGGCGTTTGTGGTCTTGTTATTTGTTTTTGCCGTTGTCTTTTTTCTGTGGAGTATTATGAGATACAACAAGATCATGGAGGAGAAGGCGGAAAAGGAGGCTTATATAGAAAAGCTCAGAGACGAGATCGACGAGCTTGAGTATCTCGTGGAGATGCCTATAGACGATACCTACAAGATCCGTATCGCAAGAGATAAGCTTGGAATGTGCTTTCCCGATGAAATAATATATTATACGGATATGGACTGAGAAAATGAAGACTTATTTGTTTGATTTCGACGGTACGCTTGTTGATTCGATGCCTACATACGTTTCGGTGATGCTCAGAATACTTGACGAAAATAACGTGAAGTACGGAGACGATATCGTTAAGATAATAACCCCTCTTGGATTTATTGATACCGCAAAGTATTTTATCAAGCTCGGTGTGCCGCTCTCCTTTGAAGAGATCATAACGAGAATGAGAGAGTATGCTCTCGAGGCATATACGAATACCATTGAGGCAAAGCCACACGTTGTTGAGGTGGTACGCGCTCTTAAGGAGAGAGGAGACGATCTCCACGTGCTTACGGCAAGTCCCCATGACACCCTTGACGTTTGTCTTAAGCGAATCGGAATATTTGATATTTTCACAAACGTATGGTCCTGTAACGATTTCGGTACGAACAAGGCAGATCCAGATATCTACCGTATGGCGGCTGAGAAGATCGGTAAGGACGTGACCGAGATAATCTTTCTTGACGATAATTACAATGCCGATCTTACGGCGAAATCTGCGGGAATGATAGTTTACGGCGTTTATGATGCCTCTTCCGAGGAATACACCGAGGAGATAAAGGCTGTCACCGATAAATATATAACCGATTTCAGAGAGCTGCTCTAATCAAGTAAAGGGTCATTCAGCAAATATTTTAAAGAAAACCAAAACACCGCCTTCGCCGCAGCTGCGGCGAAGGCGGTATCTATATTCGTTGCCTTTTTGGCTATTGATCTCTTTGCGGTGATAGCTGACAAATATCAGCTAACGATGAATTTCTGGAATTCGTTGTAGTGATCCTCTTCCATAACTATTCTGAGGTTGCTCCAGTTAAGCTTTTTTGCAAGAAGTACTCCTAACAAGCTCTTTGCGTTGACAGAGAACTTGGAATCACTGCGGAGCACGATCTTTCCCTTAAGCTTTGTTGCGATAGCAACGATTGCCTTAGCATCGTCTACCGTGTCGATCATAATGTTGTATTCGTACTGACCGTTAAAACCCATATCCGTGGTTCCCCTTTCATAATTTAGTACAATCGGAGATATTCCGATTTCCTATTTGAGCATATTTTACCATCAAAAAATTAATTTAATATAAACAAACTGTTAATATATTGTGAAATTAAGGGCGAATTACACAATTTTTATAAATGATTTTCGTTCAATTCTCCCTAACATCCTTTTTTTGTGAGGTGGAGGGCTTTTTTTCTCTTTTTTCGATCACGAGCTTATAAACAATGTATCCCGCAAGACTTACCGCGCCCGATATGAGGAAGGCAACAATGGCGAAGATGAATTTCTTATTTCCGAGAGCGTCACCGCCTATGGCGGATATTATTATCGAGGGCAGTCTTGCTATAGTGGATATAAGCACGTAGAGCGGAATGCTCATCTCGGTGATCCCTATGACGTAGGTTATAAGGTCTTTGGGCGTGCCCGGGATCAAAAAGAGGAGCGCTGTGGCAAAATTGCGCTTCCGCGGATCGCTGAGGATCGGCAGGGAGTCAAGCTTTTCCCTCGGACAGAGAGATTCAATGAAGCGCCTTCCTATCTTTCTTGTAAGCAAAATCACAAGAATACTGCCAAGGGTTATGCCTGTAAGGCATATAAGTGAGCCCTCGATAGCTCCAAAGGCATATCCCGCGGCGATCTCCACAAGCTCCCCGGGGATAAGGGCGATTATTACCTGAAGAGCGCATATGATAATAAGCGCCAACGCACTGAGAATATAATTTTCCTCCACAAAGCGTTTCAGATTATCAACGTCGGTGAAGTTGTTTTTTATAAAGACAACTCCAAGCGCCGCAAGTATCAAAGAGAGAAGGGCAAAGGAGATCAGTGTGACTATAGATACTTTTTTTGAATAGGTCTTGGTCTGTTCAAGCTTTTTATCCCGAAAAAGAGCCTTTGCACGTTCTTTTCGTTTACCCATTATTTACCCTCCTTCCGATCAGCGTTACACATCATTATATCACAAAAAGTCGATTTTTTTATTCACATTATTTAAAATTAACTAAAAAGACACAAAAAGACGAAAAGCGAGTGGATATTATATTTTGATTGACAAAGGACCGAGCTTATGTTAAAATGATAATATATAATGAAAGGAGAGGTCGTTATGGCAAAGAAACTAAGCTGGACAGCAACTCTTGAGGGAGAGGAGCACAACGTGTCGCTCGTATATTCCTTCCTTACGGGAAAGGCTATCGTCAATATCGACGGTATGGAATTTGATATAAGCGTTGGCTTTATGAAGCTGAGAGGAACAAACCAGGTCTTCAAGCTGGGTGACGAGGCGGCAATGCTTGATTTCCCCAAAAAAGGAGAGCCTGAGGTGTATGTAGGTGGTGTTGGACTGAGATCGGGAAGGGAATATAACGGATAATCCTGTTAATAATTGTTAAAATAACACATAACAGTGATAATTGAGCAAAAAATATTGTCTAAAATTGTACAACTTGCAAAAGTATGATAAAAAAATAACAAATTTACTTGACAAGTTTTTTCTGAGATGATATAATAAAAATTAAATCGGCATAAAGCCTATTGAATTTTTAAACCAAAAAAGAATTTTAAAGAACCGTATAACGGTATCGGAAAGGTTGGCTTAATTATGGCAGAAAAGCAGTACACTGTTGTAGACAGTGTTGAAGCACTGGAAAAAAAGCTTGCGGAAGTCAGAGAAGCACAGAAGAAGTTTGCTACCTATACACAGGAGCAGGTAGACAAGATATTCTGCGCGGCGGCAACTGCTGCAAACAAGGCAAGAATATCTCTTGCGAAGATCGCTGTTGAAGAGACAGGAATGGGCGTTGTCGAGGATAAGGTAATAAAGAACCATTACGCATCTGAGTACATATACAACGCATATAAGAACACTAAGACCTGCGGAGTTATCGAGGAGGATAAGGCTTACGGTATCAAAAAGATCGCAGAGCCTATCGGAGTTATCGCGGCGGTTATTCCTACCACAAACCCCACCTCTACCGCAATATTCAAGACACTTATCTCTCTTAAGACGAGAAACGGTATCATTATCAGCCCCCACCCAAGAGCAAAGAACTCTACTATCGCGGCAGCGAAGCTCGTTCTCGAGGCAGCCGTTGAGGCAGGCGCTCCCGAGGGTATCATAGGCTGGATCGACATTCCTTCTCTTGAGATGACCAACACTATAATGAAGGAGGCTGACATCATTCTCGCGACAGGCGGTCCCGGAATGGTAAAGGCAGCTTACTCCAGCGGTAAGCCCGCTCTCGGTGTTGGCGCGGGTAACACCCCCGCGATAATCGACGATACAGCGGACATCCTCCTTGCTGTCAGCTCGATAATCCACTCCAAGACCTTCGATAACGGTATGATCTGCGCTTCCGAGCAGTCCTGCATCGTTCTCGACAAGATATACAGCAAGGTCAAGAAGGAGTTTGCCGCAAGAGGCTGTTATTTCCTCAAGGCAGACGAGATAGAGAAGGTAAGAAAGACAATTATCATAAACGGCGCGCTCAACGCGAAGATCGTTGGTCAGCCGGCTCATAAGATCGCCGCTCTCGCGGGTGTTGACGTTCCCGTAAAGACCAAGATCCTTATCGGTGAGGTCGAGAGCGTAGAGCTTTCCGAGGAGTTCGCTCACGAGAAGCTTTCTCCCGTTCTCGCAATGTACCGCGTAAAGAGCTTCGACGAGGCTATCGAAAAGGCAGAGCGCCTTGTTGAGGACGGCGGATACGGACACACCTCCAGCGTATATCTCAACCCCGTGACCGAGACAGAGAAGCTCGCTAAGTTCGAGGCTCGTATGAAGACCTGCCGCGTACTTGTAAACACACCCTCTGCTCACGGCGGTATCGGTGATCTCTATAACTTTAAGCTTGCTCCCTCCCTTACCCTCGGATGCGGATCTTGGGGAGGAAACTCTGTTTCCGAAAACGTGGGCGTAAAGCACCTTATCAATATCAAAACAGTTGCCGAGAGGAGAGAGAATATGCTTTGGTTCAGAGCTCCCGAGAAGGTATATATTAAGAGAGGCTGCTTGCCCGTCGCTCTTGATGAGCTCAAAAATGTTATGGGCAAAAAGAAGGCTTTCATCGTAACAGACAGCTTCCTTTATAAAAATGGATACACCAAGCCTATCACAGATAAGCTTGATGAGATGGGAATAGTTCACACCACCTTCTCTAACGTTGCTCCCGATCCCTCACTCGCAAGCGCAATGGAGGGCGCGGCTCAGATGAAGGGATTTGAGCCCGACGTTATCATCGCTCTCGGTGGCGGATCTGCTATGGACGCCGCTAAGATCATGTGGGTTCTTTATGAGCATCCCGAAGTAGACTTTATGGATATGGCAATGCGCTTTATCGATATCCGTAAGAGAGTTTACACCTTCCCCAAGATGGGAGAGAAGGCATACTTTATCGCA
>SVSX01000047.1 GCA_015064085.1 Oscillospiraceae bacterium
AGATTTTTATAGGTGTCTGCCGAAAAATCCTCTGCGTATCTTTTGAGAAGATCAAGGAGGATAGTCATATTTTTATAGTTTTCGGGGGTGTCGCGGTAATAGTCAAGAGAGAAATTGTCAAAGGATTGGGACTTCATAAGCCCCGCGATTCCCGAGGACTCATATCCCGCCTCGACCAGCGCCCGTCTCATACAGGAGCACATCTTTGTGTCCACGTATCCCGTGTCTCCGCATTTATCGCATTCGTATTTCACGTCGGAATAATCCTCGGGGTAGCCAAATGCTTTAAGGATCTCGGCTCTCTTCGCGAGAAGCATTTCGTTTTCCTTGCGAACGGCGGCGATAGAGACCTGAGGGTCTTCGGTGTAGAAGGCGCTCATTATTTTTGACGTGGTGGCGGCGAGGATACCGTCAAGCTTGCGAAGCTCGGGTATCTTTGTATAAAGCTCCTGGGCGCGGGCGTCTGCCGCTCTCTGCGCCTTCAGATATTTTCTTGAGTATTCGTCGCGTATGCGAACAAAATCTTCGCTGTTAAATCCCATAAAGTTTCAGCCTTCCTGATTATCTTAAAGCTCGTCGAAGGTCCTTTTGAGGGCGGCTTCAAAGAATTCATCGGTATCAAAGCTTCTCTGATCCTTTGCCTCAAGACCTCTTGCGGCTCTTTTTTTGTTTTCCGCCTCGACTATCTCCCCATAGGAGCGAAGCCCCTCGGAATACCATTTTTCAAGTATCGAATTTGCGTAGGCGGGGGCGGGGGACTGTATGTTGTCTACGGTAATATCATAGGCGAGACGGATACAGTCGATATCGTAATTCATTTTTGTGATCCAGGATTCAAGGAATCGTTTTTCCTTAGTCGTCAGTGAGCGTCCGCCCATTCCGAACATTTTCACCACCTCGGCTTCACGCTTTGTGTAGTTTTCCATAGCGGAGAGCCTTTCCTGAAGCGCATCGATGTCGCTTATTCCCTCATCGGAAAGGGAAAGTGCGACCTTCTCGGCATAACGGAGAGAGCGTTTTTCGAGCTTTGCGACGTAAGAGAGGATAACTATGACCGACTCCTTGTCAAATCCTATGTAATCCACCATACCTATGAGTATATTTATTTCGCTGACGTTGAACATCTTTCCCATAACGCGCTGAGCCTCGTCGATAAAGCCTGCCATATCGGCTCTTGCCTCAAGAAGAGCGGCAAGCTCCGCGGAGGTATAGGAGGGGATCTGCGCCGCGCGCTCGAGCTTTCCTCCCTTGTGAGCGGGGGCGGCTTCCTTTGTCTTGGCTGAGGTCCTGAAAGAGCCTCTGCCCTTTTTGAGGACACCCGCGCCGCACCAATATTTCACCGACGCGTCGAATTCCGCCTCGGAGAGCTCAAGAGAGCTTCTCAGGGCTTCATAGTCGGCGCTCTCGGGCTCGGCAAGCATTGAGAGCGAGAGGAGAAGACGAAGGTCATTCTCGTCGGCGGCACTGAGGCTGTTGAAAAACGCCTCGGTATGTGTCTCGGGACGGTAATTTATCTTCAGTTTTTCATTCTTTTTCATTTTCGGTATTATCTCCGCTATCTTTTTTTCTTGCTATCCTATAGCAAAGAGTCATAAGAGAATCGCCGATGTGAACGTTTTCTATCTCGATATTCTTGTTTGAAAGAGAGAGCTCCTTGCCCGTGAAATTCCATATTCCGCCGATGCCTGTTTTTTCAAGGCGCTCGGCGATCTCAACGGCGTTTTCCTTGGGGAGGGTGAGAATGGCGATATCCACTCCGTAGTCGCTGAAAACTCTCTCGAGCTCATTCATATGGAATACGGTAAGCCCCTCGATCTTCGAGCCGACAACACCGTCAGCCACGTCAAGGAGTGCCACCACGTTGACACCTCTTTTTTCGAACATAGGGCTTCTCACAAGAGCCTTTCCGAGGTTTCCCGCGCCGATAAGCGCCGCTGAGAATTCACGGTCGACACCGAGTATCTCACAGATCTTTTTATATAGATAGTTGACGTTGTAGCCGTATCCCTGCTGACCGAAGCCGCCGAAGCAGTTCAGGTCCTGACGTATCTGTGAGGCGGTGACGTTCATCATTCTCGAGAGCTCGGAGGAGCTGACACGGCACTTGCCCATTCTGATTATCTCGCGGAGATATCTGAAATATCTCGGAAGTCTTTTTATAACGGCGGGGGAGACCTGGGGCTTGTCTGTACCCGCGCCCTCGGACAGCTCGACCTCGTCGTATATAAGGTTGTTTATCTCATTAAATTCGTTTGTCTTCATTTGTTTGCCTTTCGGGGTTAAATGTTGTCGTTGGCTGAGGCATTAAGGTCGGTTGATGAGAGATTTCCCACAAGGTATTCGTAATATCCCGCGGCGGCTACCATAGCGGCGTTGTCTCCGCAAAGGGAGATCCTCGGGGTATAGAGCTCCGCGCCAATACTCGCGCAGGACTCGGAAAGCGCTTTTCGAATATGGGAATTCGCAGCGACACCTCCCGCGAGGACCAGCCTCTTCGAGCCTGTCTCCTTGAGTGCCGCCAGAGTCTTTTTGGTGAGCGCCTTGACTATAGCATCTGTATAGGAGGCTGCGATGTCACCCACGTTTGGCTCTTCTCCCTTCTGTCTTGCGCCGTTTATATAGTTGAGAGCGGCGGTCTTGAGTCCGCTGAAGGAGAAATCGAGGTTATCTCCGAGGAGCGCGGGGGAGGGGAGCTTTATTGCCTTTTTGTCGCCGAGGTATGCCTGCTTGTCGAACTCAGCGCCGCCGGGGTAGGGCATACCGAGGACTCTTGCCACCTTGTCGAATGCCTCGCCTGCGGCGTCATCTCTTGTAGCGCCGATGACCTTGAAGTCGGTGTAGTCACCGACCGAATAGATCGACGTGTGTCCGCCCGAGACCACAAGGGCTGTGAAGGGGGGGCGAAGCTCGGGGTATTCGAGATAAGCGGCGGCGACGTGCGCCTTTACGTGATTGACCGCCACAAGGGGGATACCTCTTGCGAATGCGAGAGATTTTGCGAAGTTTACGCCCACGATAAGCGCCCCGATGAGTCCCGGGTGTGAGGTGACGGCAACCGTCCCGATGTCAGCGAGGGTGACCCCCGCCGTGTCGAGCGCCTCGTAGGTTATTCTTGATATAGCCTCGATATGAGCGCGGCTGGCGATCTCGGGCACGACTCCGCCGTAGAGTCTGTGAACGTCTATCTGGGATGCGACGATGTTGGAAAGTATCTCTCTTTTTCCGTCCTCCATACGGACGACGGCGGCAGAGGTCTCGTCGCAGGAGCTTTCAAGTCCTAATACTAACATTATATTTTCCTTGTCTGATCTTGATTTTTAAGTTCTTTTACCATAATTATGGCGTCCTCGCGGGGGTTTTTGTAAAATCCGCGTCTTGTTCCCACACGTAAGAAGCCGAATTTTTCGTAGAGTGAGAGAGCCGCGGTGTTCGAGACTCTGACCTCAAGTGAGACTGTGGCGATAGAGAGCCTTTCCGCCATAGCGAGAAATTCCTCAAGCAGCGCCGAGCCAAGACCCTTTCCTCTGTGATCGGGGTGTACTGCCACGTTGGTTATCTGCAGCTCGTCAAGCACCTTCTGTGAGCCGATATATCCGACAGCCGAGCCGCAAAGCTCAAGGACGACCGAAGGGAAGTCTTCACCGCAGAGAAGCTTCAGACTCTCTCTCGACCAAGGCTCGGAGAAGCAGAGGCGCTCAAGCTCGGCAATGTCCTCCACGTGCCTCTCCTCCATAGGAATAAGCTCAGGCTGACAGCTCATCGATGTATCTCACAAGCACGTCGGGGGCTTTTACAAATCGGTTTGCCGAGCGGTTGTAAAGGAAATCCCGTCCCTGCTCTCCGTAGTCACTTGCGTATCTTATAAAGGTAAGGGTGTAGTAAAGACCGAGAGAGGTGTCGGCAAATCTGATCTCATACATAGTTTCGGGGGTGAGGTTGGGGTAATAGATATTCTCCTCGGAAAGGTATCCGCCAATTATAGCCTTTATGTCCTCTCCCGCCTCTACCGTCTTGTTGACCTTCAGTGTGGTGGTTTCCGTGCAGATGTCCATATAGGATACCTGAAGCTCGTCAATATCGGGGAGCGAGATGTTACTTGCGTAGAAGACAGTTCCGTCCGCCTCGGCAACGAAGCGCGAGGGGGAGATGCCGATTATTTCATAGAAGCGATAATCGTCAAGATGACCGTAGACCTCCTCGCTGACGGCTATGGGAGAATAGCAGTCGGGGGCGTCGATATAGGTCACGTCTGTCTTTTTGTCCACAAGTCCGTTTTTGTTAAAGGAGAATTTGTTGCCCTTTCCGCAGGAGCAGAGCAAGATACCCGCGGCGCAGATAAGAGCGGTAAGCGCGATGATTTTTTTAGCTTTTTTCATTTTTCTCTCCGAGATCCTTAATATCCGAAAACTCCGCTGAGGGAGTCGTCGTTTTCTATCCAATCCTTTACTTCGATTATTCTGAAATCTTCCTTAGTGTCGCGGACTATCACTCTTTCGATACCCGCGTTGATGACCTGACGCTTGCACATCATACAGCTTGAAGTTCCCGAGAAGATATTTCCCGTCTTAGGGTCAACACAGACCATATAGAGAGTCGAGCCCAGCATTCTGTCTCTGGGGGCGGCAATGATGGCATTCGCCTCGGCGTGGACCGAGCGGCACATCTCGTATCTTTCTCCTCTGGGGATACCCAGCTTGTCTCTCATACAGTAGTTTATATCGGAGCAGTTCTGTCTTCCTCTGGGAGCGCCGTTGTAGCCCGTGGACACGATAACGTCGTCCTTTACTATAATAGCGCCGAACATTCTTCTGAGGCATGTGCTTCTCTCTGCCACCGTCTGGGCAATATCAAGGTAGTAGTTATGCTTTGATACTCTGTCCATAATTTATCTCCTGAAAATAAAAATAATCATACATAATACATTATATAACTTTTCGCCGAATAAATCAAGGGCTTTAGGCAACTTTGTTTCACTTTGTTTATTTTGTCAAAAAAGGAGAGACCCTCACGTCGTCCAAAGAGGCGGTTGTGAGAGTCTCACCGATCAAAAATCTATTCTGAATAGCTTGCCGTGTACGTCGGCAAAGTAGCAGACCTCGCCGTAAAAATCGATAAATTCGGGTTCTATGGGAGAGCCGTACTCTCTCAGATCGGCGTAAAGTACCTGCCTTTTCGCGGCGGTGTCGATAACGCGGAGGACGGGAGGCTTTC
Organism: Oscillospiraceae bacterium; assembly: GCA_015064085.1. Lineage (GTDB taxonomy): Bacteria > Bacillota > Clostridia > Oscillospirales > CAG-272 > HGM12713. Next base: position 5,212 of record SVSX01000047.1, read on the forward strand.
CCTCTCTGTTCGTAAAGCCCTCGAGGGAGTATATCATCGAGCGGTGACAGCAAGCGCCCTGCATAAAGATATGGTGCTCACAGTCGAAGTATTCCTTTATATCCTCGGGGGTAAGGACTGCCTTTCTCACACCGGATCTTTCGTCGGGCTCACCCTCGCTCACCTTAGGCAGATCAAAGGCAAAGTATCTCGTTCCCTCGGCGCTCTCTCGCATAACGAAGGCATAGTAGATCCCCTTTTCCTTGTCGATAGTGAAATTTCCGTAAGGGCGTTTGCTCTCCTCCTCGGCGCTCATTCTCCAGAGTGAGGGATCGTTGACAAAGCCTATCTCGATAAGCTGAACGAGGGTTGAGGTGAATTCACAGCCATTTCTTTGTATTCTATATACGCAGCAGACTCCCTTGAGAGGGCTGTCGGTCTTTGCGTAGTTGTTGTAAATATTCGAATAGAGCAGGGGAAATTCATCATCGGGGGAGAAATATTCAGTGCCGAACATCACCGAGTTGCTGTGGGGGCAGATCTCCTCCCGTCGGTCAAGTGTGAAAAAGCCTATTCTTTCGGCGCGCTCCTCCTCGGAGGTCGGCTTGATCTTTTCGAGATCGTAGACCGTAACCTCGCCGTTGTTCTCGATCCTGAAAAGATATTTTCCGAAAATTGCGCCGTCCTGACCGCCGACGATGTTTGTTACAAAGCTTAATTTCATAGGTGTATGCTCCTTTTTTAGGTTAGGGCTATTGTAGCACATTTTTCGTTTTCTGTCAATAAAATTGGGTAATATCAGCTTTTTTGGATTAAAAAGAGCAAAAACTCTTGCAATCGGGGTAAAAATATGATAGAATGTCCTCGTGTAAATATAAGAAAAAAGAACGGCTTATGCCGACGGAGGTTTTTTGTGATAGTAGCACTTGAAGATGCTAAGTATGAGCTTATAGGAATGAGAGAAAAGGTGGTCGAGCTCGGCTCGGCGCTGAGAATAGAGGAGCTGAGAAAGACGGCTGAGGAGCTTGACGCTCAGACTCTTGATCCCGACTTCTGGTCAAATCAGGAGAATTCCTCAAAGGTACTGCAGAAGATAAAGCAGACAAAGTATACCATAGAGGAGTATGAAAAGCTCTGTGTGAGACTTGAGGACGCCATCACCCTTGCCGAAATGGCTATCGAGGAGAACGACGAGAGCTATGTTGAGGAGGTTCAGAACGAGCTTTCCGAGATAATCAAGCAGGAGGAGAGCAAGAGGATAGAGATCCTTCTCTCGGGAGAATACGATAAGAACAACGCCATCGTTTCCTTCCACCCCGGCGCGGGCGGAACAGAGGCGCAGGACTGGGCGCAGATGCTTTACAGAATGATAACCCGCTGGGCAGAGCGCCACAACTATAAATATAAGCTTCTTGATTGGCTGGACGGAGACGCGGCGGGAATCAAGAGCGCTACCATTATGGTCGAGGGAATGAACGCGTACGGATACCTTAAGAGCGAGAACGGTGTTCACAGACTTGTGCGCGTATCCCCCTTTGACGCGGCGGGAAGACGTCAGACCTCCTTTGCCTCTATCGAGGTAATGCCCGAGTTTGACAACATCGACAAGGTAGAGATAAGAGACGAGGATATCGAAGTTACGGCTCACCGCTCCAGCGGCGCGGGCGGACAGCATATCAACAAGACCGACTCGGCAATAAGAATTCTGCATAAGCCCACGGGAATCGTGGTCGGCTGTCAGACAGAGCGCTCACAGCTCCAGAACAAGGAGACCGCGATGAAGATGCTCAAGGCAAAGCTTATGGAGATAAAGATCCGCGAGAGGCTTGACACCATCGAGGATATTCAGGGAAACAAGACAAATATCGAGTGGGGCGCGCAGATAAGGTCCTACGTATTTATGCCCTATACTCTGGCTAAGGACACGAGAACGGGCTTTGAGGACGGAAATATCAGTGCGGTAATGGATGGAGAGATAGACGGATTTATCAACGCCTACCTCAAGATGAATGCCAACTGATAAAATAAATTAAAAAACAAAAAGCAAACAGGAGTGAAGGAAATGAGCAAGATCGTTGATTACAGAATAGTCATTTCGGAAAACGCAACTACAAGCGAGATACGCGCGGCATCGTTCGTAAGAACAAATGTAAAGCTCGTTTGCGGTAAAACACTTGAGATAGTCAAAGACAGCGAGAAGCCCGTGGAGCTTGAGATCGTTGTTGGAAAGACTAACCGTGAAGCTCTTGACGGTGTAGCCCTTGAGCGCTCGAGAGATGGTTTGTGGGAGTACGTTATGTTCAACAAGGGCAGACGCTTCTATATGACGGGACTTGGTGTTCCCCCTGAGGAAGTACCCTATACGTCTGCATATCGAAAGATAGATGACGGCGCGGTTGGAACTGTGATAGCTGCATATCATTTCGTTGAGGATGTCCTTAAGTATCAGTTCATTTACGCCGCATACGACGTATATCCCGAGACTCCCGATCTTGAGATGCCCGAGGAATATCTCTACGAATTTACGAGAGAAGCGTTCAGCAAGCAGAGACCTGAGAATATCGAGGGGGCGTCGATACATTTCTTACAATGCTCGGGACGTCTTGACTGGAACGACCAGAGCTTTATAATAAAGACCAAGGCGGGAAGACTTATCGCGTTTGACGGTGGACATCCCGGAGAGACGGATAGATTTATCGAGTCACTCAAGGTTCTTTCGGGTGAGGAAGTGCCCACGGTATCGGCTTGGTTCATGTCACACATGCACAACGACCACTGGGGAGTTTATTACAGACTTTGCACAGATGAGGAATACAAGGGCAAGGTAAAGGTTGAGAATTTCTATTGCAATCTTGCCACCGAGGAATTTTACACTAAGCTTTCAAGAGAGTGCAGCGAGGGACACATCCCCGTAAGAAATGCTATTCTCGGTTCTAAGGAGACAACGGGCGCTGACGTACATACTGTTGTCAGAGGCGACGTTATCGAGGTAGACGATATAAGTTTTGAGGTGCTTCATGCTCCGCTTGAAAAGGACTACACCGCGATGAATATGAACGACTCGAGCGTTGTTTATAAGATGACTCACAAGGACAGCGGACAGACGATACTCTTCCTTGGCGACGCCGAGTGGGTATGCAGCAACAATCTTATTGAAAACAGTGCCGACAAGCTGAAGAGTGACATCGTTCAGGTGGGACACCACGGCTGCGGAAACGTATCCCGCAAGTGCTATGAGCTTATAGACGCAGACGTTTATTGGTGGCCCATAGGCGAGAGATTCTGGTACGGCGAGAGTGGCGAGGGTCTCAACACACACAACGTAGGAGTTGAAAGATACAGGACATATATGAAGGAGATAGGAGTAAAGAATGAGAATATTTATGTCAACCTTGACAGAATAATCTCCTCTCCGCTTCCTTTCCCGATATATTGATAAAAATGTGGGGCTGTCGCAAAGGTGACAGCCCCACTAAATTTTATTTTACCGTTATTTCGTTGAATATTCTTTCAACGTCCTTGGGAAGGGGAGGGCGTGTACCCTCGCTAAGACACGCCGCCGTGCCGAAGGCACAAGCGAGACGGAGAGAGTCGTCGATGCTCTCGCCCTTCGCTCTCGCCGCGATATATCCCGCAACAGTGCTGTCACCCGCGCCGATAGTTGATACGGGAGACTCAATGGCGGGGATAGAAACCACAGCCTTCTTTCTGCCGTCGGACCAAGCGCTTCCTCTTGAGCCAAGGCTTATCATCACCTCTTCCGCAACGCCCTTTTCGCAGAGCTCAGCAGCTCTGTCAGCCGCCTCCTCGGCGTCGGTCACGGGTCTGCCGAGGAAGCTGACGATCTCCTCCTCGTTGGGCTTTATGAACCAGGGCTGGATCAGAGTAAGATCCTCGGTGGTAAGGGAGTTCGAGTCGATAGCAAGTCTCGCGCCTATGCCCTTGAGCTTGCAGAGGAATTTTATCGTCTCGTCCTTGGTGACACCCTTGGGTATCCTTCCCGAGAAGGATATTATGGTATCGCAGTCGACTACGTCGTAAAGGATAGAGTAGAGCTTGTCAAGCTCGAGCCGCGTTATAGAGAAATTATCAAGGCTGATCCTTGTTTCCTTGTCCTTTTTAGGGTGGATAGTGATATTCTCGCGTATCCTTCCCCTGACGTAAATGGGGAGGTAGTCGATCCCGTCGGCTTTGAGACTGCTCTCGAACTGAGCGCTGTTCTCAGCGCCGAGGATCACGTACGCGGTGCTTTCAATGCCATTTGCCTTGAGGGCGCGGGATATGTTTATTCCTTTTCCGCCCGCGTCACAGATGATCTCCTTTACGTAGTTTTCCTTCTTCAGCTCGAACTTGTCCATTGTGTAGTGAAGATCGAAGGCGGGATTAAGAGTGATGGTTATGATCTTTTTCATATTTTCCTCCGTATCAGCCGATCTTTGGCGCGTGAGCGAGGAGGTAGCTTTCAGCCTCTGCACACCACAGACCGTTGTTGTTTTTGATTATTTTGTCGATCTCAGCCCACATAGGGTCGGTCTTTGCAAGCTCGGGAATATCCGACATCGCAACGTTCGGAATGTCTATCTGGCTGTAGCAGATCTTTTTAACTCCGCTGGGCTTGCCCATAGCGAGGACTACCTCGGGGGCGGCGTTGAGTCCGAGGACGTGGGAGACCATTACCGCGGGATTGATAAGTCCCTTTTCAATAAGCTCGATGGTTTCCACCGTGTCCTCGGGAATGCTTCCCGCAGTGCCGACAAGATGGATACCGTCGTAATGGACTCTGTAGAGATTGAGGCTGCCCTGCATATCGTGAACGGCAGGACCAGCGAAGAAATTGATGCAGCCGTCAAAAGCCGAGATCTTCTCAGCCATAGTGAGGAGGGCGGGAACGGGGACCATAACGAAGACGTCGTCAAATCCACCGTCAGAGATCTCAAGGAGCTTCGCCACGGGATCGTCGCATTCCGCCGTGTTGAGATATACAAGCTCACAGCCTCTCTCCCTCGCCGATTCGGGGGTACACTTGGAGCTGGCGTAGGCAAGTCTTTCGCCGTTAAGGTCGGTGACGACCACCTGAGAGCAGCCCGCGTATCCGATAGCCAGCTCGACAGAAGCCAGACCCATAGGTCCTGCGCCGCCGAGGATCGCAAGCTTTCCGCCTCTCTTAGCGCCGTCGGTACGTGTATATGTGGTGTAATCTGTGTGATACATTCCCTTGAAGCCTCTGAGGCAACAGCCGATAGGCTCAACGAGAGAGCCGCTGTAGAAATTGTCGCCGCTGTAGGGAAGGAGACAGCCTCTTTCAAGAACTATCCTCGGCACGACGGCGTAGGTCATATTTCCGCCGATATACTGATAGGAATATCCGGGGTCATATCCGCTTTCAAGCTTGAGCGCGGGCTGGATAACGACCAGCTGACCCTCTTTCCAATCCTTTTTAAGGTCATTTCCAACCTTGACTATCTCACCGCACATTTCGTGACCGATGACTATCGGACATTCGGCGATGTTTTCGGGAACGCGCTTGTGGGCAGGTCCTTGAATTACAGCCTTGTAGGTCGAGGCGCAGACCGAGTCGGAGACCACCTTCATAAGTATTTCATCATCACGGATCTCGGGAAGCTCAAAGCTTTCTATCCTGAGATCCTCCGCGCCATAAAGTCTTACAGCAGTCGTTTTCATTTTTTTGATATCCCCCTTGAAAAAAACAATATTTTATGATACAATCATATCACAATGTTCAAACTTGTTCAAGATTTGGCGGCAAAATTGATAAAAGATCGCAAATAATCGCAAAAGTCGCTCAAATTCGAAAAAACTCGAAAGGAAAAGTTATGCTGATAGCAAACAGACAAGAACAGATACTCGAGATACTTAAGAAGGAGAGGAGCGCCAGCGTGGCAAGACTCGCTCGGGAGCTTTACGCCAGCGAGCCCACCATAAGAAGGGATCTCAGCCTTCTTGAGGGAAAGGGATATATAAAAAGGGTCTATGGAGGGGCTGTTATAGGCGGTGCGCCCGACCGTGAGATCCCTTATGACGTGAGGCTTTCCGAGCAGGGAGGCGCAAAGCTTCTCATAGCCAAGAAGGCGAAGGAGCTCGTTAAAAAGGGAGACGTTGTCTTTCTTGACGGCTCGTCGTCGGCGTATAATATGGCGCAGGTGCTCTGCGACGTTGAGGATATACTCGTGGTAACCAGCGGAGCGCGGACGGCTCTCGCCCTTGCCGAGCGGGGAGTGCGGGTGATAAGCACGGGTGGCAGAATGATAACCAAATCCTATACCTACGTCGGCTCACACGCCGAGGCCTGTGTCCGCGGGATAAATGCCGACATTCTCTTTTTCTCCTGTAGGGGGCTCTCCGAGGATGGGGAGATGAGCGACATTTCAATAGAGGAGATCAACCTCAGACGGGCGATGATGGAGAGGGCGGAGAAGAAGATCCTCCTCTGCGACTCCTCAAAGCGAGGTAAAAAATACGTCTATTCAATGGGAAATATAGAGGAGATCGACGGAGTGATATCCGAGCTTGACTGAAATTTCGCTATACCTATTGAAAAAATAGCGAAAGAGTATTATAATTAATGAGATAAAATATAAGGAGATAGTGTTATGTACGAAGAAATAAAGGAAATCGCGAAGAAAGCCGTTCTCGAGCTGATCGAGGCATCGGGGATCAAGGCGGGAGAAATACTTGTGGTAGGCTGCTCCTCCTCGGAGATAGTCGGCGGAGTTATCGGAAAGGGATCGACCTTCGAGGCGGCAGAGGCGGTTTTTTGCGGCATCTACCCCGAGCTCAAGTCGAGAGGGATATATCTTGCGGCTCAGTGCTGTGAGCATCTGAACAGAGCTATCATAGTTGAGAGGGAATGTGCCGAGAAATATTCTCTCGAGCCTGTTTGCGTACGCCCTCAGCCCAAGGCGGGCGGCTCGTTTGCCACCGCGGCTTACGATAATTTCACAGATCCCGTGGCGCTTGAGCATATAAGAGCTCACGCGGGAATGGATATAGGCGGCACACTCATCGGAATGCACCTCAAGGAGGTAGCCGTTCCCGTGAGGCTCTCAATGGCGAATATAGGCTCAGCTCTTCTGCTTTGCGCGAGAACACGCCCGAAGTATATCGGCGGCGAAAGAGCCAGATACGAATGAGGTCGGATATGGAAAGAATAACGAGCTTTTGTGTCGATCACGATTTTATCGACGAGGGGATCTATATATCCCGAATAGACGGTGATATCACCACCTACGATCTGAGAACGAGAAAGCCCAACTGCGGCGACTATATGGACAATATCACGATGCACTCTGTAGAGCATCTTTTTGCCACATACATAAGGAATTCGGAAATAGGAGACAAGGTCATTTATTTCGGACCTATGGGCTGCAGAACGGGATTTTATCTGCTCATAAGGGATGCTGACAACGGTGTTGTCCTTGAGGAGGTCCTTGAGGTCTTAAAGAAGATAGAGAACCACGAGGGGGAGGTCTTCGGAGCGACCCGCAAGGAGTGCGGAAATTATCTTGAGCTTGACGCGGATGCCGCAAGAAAAGAGGCAGCGAGATACAGAAGCGCGCTGCTGTCAAAGAAAAACGATTTCAAATACCAAACGGGAGAGGAAAAATGACTGAATTTCAGAGAATAGGCATAATCGGCGCTATGGAGATAGAGGTCGAGGCGCTGAAGAGGACTATGACCGAAAAGACGGTCTATAATATAAGCGGTATCGAGTTTGTGGACGGCAGACTTGACGGACGGCAGGTTGTCGTGGCAAAGTGCGGAATAGGCAAGGTCTTTGCGGCACTCTGCGCCCAGACGATGATACTCAAATTCAGAGTAGAGGCGCTTATAAATACGGGAGTCGCGGGAACTCTCTCCGACAAGCTTGGTATCGGTGACGTGGCTGTCTCCACCGCCTGTGTTCAGCACGATATGGACACCTCGCCACTCGGCGACCCTGTCGGACTTATCTCGGGAATAAATATCGTTGAGATAAAGGCGGACAAGCGTATATTGAGAGATATAGGCGAAGCCTGCGCGAGACTCGGCATAAACAGCGTTGAGGGAGTAATTGCCTCGGGAGACGCATTTATATGCGATAAGGAAAAAAAGGATTATATAAAGGATACCTTTGGCGCAATTGCCTGTGAAATGGAGGGAGCGGCGATCGCTCAGGTCTGCTATGTCAACAACGTTCCCTTTGCGGTGATCAGAGCTATATCCGACAACGCGGACGGCTCTGCCGACATAAGCTACGAGGAATTCTCGGCGAAGGCGGCAGAAAATTCGGTGAAGGTCACCAGAATGGTGGTTGCTAAGTAAGCGACAAGTAAAAAGATTTATAGCTTGGGAGAAGGAAATGAAATTCGGAATTGTCAGCCGTATGGCTGAAAGTATGTTTCCATATCACGGCTGGCCCACCGTTTGCCGTGATGATGACGGTGTGCTTTACGTTGGCGCTTCGGCGTTCAGGCTGGGGCATCTTTGCGCGTACGGTAAGAACGTGCTTTTCTTAAGCCGAGACGGAGGAGAGAGCTGGTCCTGCCCGAGAGTGATCAACGATGACGCGCTTGACGACAGAGACGTGGGTCTTTGCTCTCTTGGGAAAAAGAAGATACTTGCAACCTGGTTCGCACATCCTTACGAGCATTATAAATTGGAAAGGATGCAGAAGTGGATAAATGACGCGCATCCGTCCGTACGAAATATAGCAAGAGATATGATAGAGGGGTGGAGCTTGCTTTCCCCCGAGAGGGTTGACTATGACGGCGCTTTCTGCAAGGTCTCGGAGGACGGGGGAGAAACGTGGAGCGAGAGGAGAGTTACTCCCGTCACCTCGCCTCACGGACCAACGATGCTCAGAAGCGGAAAGCTGTTTTATCTCGGCAAGGAGAGGGGAAACGGTGTTATTCACGGTGACGGAGCTATCAAGGCGTACGAGAGCGAGGATGAGGGAAGGACCTGGAAATATCTTTCCACGGTGAAATTCCCCGAATGCTGCGGCGAAAACAATATGCACGAGCCATACGCGACAGAGCTTGAGGACGGATCTATACTCGGTATGATAAGAGCGCAGGGAGAGGAGATAGCCGACGCTCTCGGGGAAATGAACGACGATTTGAAAAAATACAAGTTCACGATGTTCAAGACCTTTTCAAGGGACGGTGGCAGGAGCTGGACCGATCCCGAGCCTATGGGATTTCTCGGCGCGCCGCCTCATATGCTGCTTCACTCCTCGGGAGCGATAATTCTCACCTACTCCCGAAGAAAGGTTGGCACTCAGGGTATATTTGCCCGCGTGAGCCGAGACGGCGGTGTGACGTTTGGCGAGGAGACACTCATCGGACCTGAGGCGTATATCTGGGATCAGGGCTACCCTTCTACAGTAGAGCTTGACGGCGGTTCTCTTTTGACGGTATATTACCAAAGATATGAGGACGATCCCTTCTGCTCAGTGCTTTACACCAAGTGGACGTTCGACGAAATAAAGTAAAAATTGGCTGGCACATCAGTATGAAGTGCCAGCCAATAGTTTATTTAGAAGGAATATCCCGAGAGACTGTAGTAAGCCATATTCGGCTGTCTTACGTCTAATCTGCCGAAGCAAGCGCATACGGGAACGTCAGAGATAATATGAAGAGCGTACTGACCAAAGGGAATTTGGTAGCCCTCCTTGCCTATGGGATAGTCGAGACGTAGGCAGGTGGTGCGCTCCGCGCCGAGGTCTATTGTGATATTGTCATAGGGCGGCTTGTCCTCGAAGATGACCTTTATTCTGATCTTAGCGTCCTTTTTTGAAACGTTTGTTATCATAAGCGCCTCGTGACCGAGAAAGTCGGGATTATCGCCGTGAGGGGGAAGATCTCCGTCGCAGAATACCCAATTTTTCTTGCCGTTTTTAGATCCAAACATTTTTATTTCTCCTTATTTCACGTAATTCAGGAGCTCTTCCTCAAACTCGGGGCAAAGAGGCTCAGCTCCGTTTTCTGTTATAACGTAGCAGGTCTCAACACGAAGACCGTTGAGTGTGGGGTGACCGAAGAAGGAAACGTCAACGTTGACGATCATATTCTTCTCGAGTACATCGTCGCTGTTAGGTCCGAAGAAGGGAGCTTCGGCTTCCATAAGTCCCATCGTGTGGGCGAAGGGGCAAACGAGGTACTTGAGATATCCGCCCGCCTCGTAGAGCTTTCTGCCCTCGGCATCGATCTCTCTGCCTGAAACTCCTATTTTCAGCATACTTTTTGTGACCTTCATAACCTCTATCATATCGATGAGGCACTTTCTCTGCTCGGGGGTGTACTCACCGCTAACGGGAACTGTGTGACCGAAAGTACCCGCATAGCCGTTAACTCTGGGGGCGATGCCAAGCATTACCATTTCGCCGTTCTCCATTACCTTGTTTGTGGCGGTGGGAACAACGGCGTTCGAGCGGATACCGCTTCCGACGATAGTTCTGTAGGCAAAGCTGTCAGCGCCGTTCTCGCGGCAAACG
>SVSX01000048.1 GCA_015064085.1 Oscillospiraceae bacterium
GTTGCTTAGTTTGCCGGCTCTTAACTATATTTTACCACAAATTTATTAACAAAAAGCGAAAGCGCACGAGGGTTTCATAACCCCGTCGATGCCTTTCGCAGAAAGGCAGTTTATAACAATGAAAAAATACGTTTGTGACGTTTGTGGCTGGGAATATGACGAGGCTGTCGGCGATCCCGAGAACGGAATCGCGGCGGGAACGAAGTTTGAGGATCTTCCCGAGGATTTCCTTTGCCCCCTTTGCGGAGTAGGCAAGGATAGCTTCAGCGAGGCTGAATAAAACGTAAATAAGGGGGCTGTCACATTTGGCAAGACCGAAAAAGTCCGAAAATAAATAAAAAGATCCCATTTACGCATAAAGAAACGAAAATGAGACACTAATAGGTTGAATTTCTTCGAAATTCTCAAATTTTATGGACTTTTTCTACCGCCGTTTTCGGGGCTCGACGTACGCTTGTACGCCTCACGCCCCGAAGAACGACGCTTCTTGCTCAAATCTGACTATCCCCTAAAAGGGGCTGTCACATTTGGCAAGACCGAAAAAGTCCGAAAATAAATAAAAAAAATCCCGTTTGCGCATAAAAACGCAAATGAGACAGTAATAGGTCGAATTTCTTCGAAATTCTCAAATTTTATGGACTTTTTCTACCGCCGTTTTCGGGGCTCGACGTACCTTTGTACGCCTCACGCCCCGAAGAACGACGCTTCTTGCTCAAATCTGACTATCCCCTAAAAGGGGCTGTCGCAAATGCAAATTTGCGACAGCCCAAATTTTATAACATTTATTTCGATATCTCCTCAAAGAGTACCTTGGTGATCTTAGTTGAGGCGAGGGTGTATGTTCCGCCGTTGCTGTGGTAGTAGGCTACGAGGAAGCCGTCTTTGGTTTCTATAAGTGAGGGATAGCAGTATGTGTCTGCGTAGCTATCTTCAAGCAGAAAGGCGCGCTTTGAAAATTCGATCATCTTAGGTCCGTTCACGTAGCTGCCGTATGTGTTAAACGAATGTCCGTCGTCGTCGCTTACAGCACAGACAAAAGGCGTGCGGCGAATGCTTCCGCGAGCGGTGTAATCGTCTCTGAGACAGTTGCAGGGAATGGGGTTGAAGATAGCCACGGTATATTCTCCAAGGCGCTTCACGCGCATAGGAGAGTCGGGGGATGAAAAGTAAAAGTTAGGCTCAAGGGGTGTCCAGGTCATTCCGTTGTCCTTGGAGCGAGACTGGTACTGATAACCGTAAAGTGTTCTGCACCAGAGCCAGAGTTCTCGGTTTTCGTGCTCGTAGATACCGGGCTCGGCTAAGGTTTCTCCTTTGTCGGAAAATGGGGTTGTGAAGGTGTGAGGAAGAACTCCCCAGCTCTTTCCGCAGTCGTCGGAGTAGGCTACAATGAGACAGGCGGAATCCTCCTTGTGAGATGACATAGGCACTAGTATCCTTCCGTTTCGCTGAACGATAGCACCGTCGTTTATGGCGCAGTAGTAGCCGTCCTCGACTCCACACACCACGGGCTCACTCCAGCTCTCACCTTCGTCTCGGGAGGAACAGAACATAGGCATACAGACCATTGTGATTCCGTCAAAGGTCAGTCCCGCGGGATTAGCGGATTTGCGGAGAAAGATCATTCCAAGATTTCCGTCAGGAAGGCGGAGAAGGCTCGGTGACATATAGTTTTCGGCGTCGGCGTCCTTTTCCATAAGAATATACTTATCTGACCAGCTCTCGCCCTCGTCGCTTGATCTGACAGCGGCAAGACGCGCAATAGCGTGGTCTTCCCAATCATCGCCGTAATATTCGGTATAAACGTGGAGAATATCTCCGTTTGAAAGCCTTGCGAACGTTCCTTCGCCGTTTCTTGGGTTACCTTCGCCCGTGGCTAAAAACAATGTTTGATGTCCAATTTTTTTCATGATACTCCTCCTTTTTTTAGATTATAGCATAGTCATAAAGAAAAGTAAATAGCTTTTTGAGACATCTTGATTATCCTATGTCCAAAAATGTGAAAACAAAATTTTCCGAGTGTCTTGAATTCACAAAAAAATTGTGGTACAATACTCACGGGGTGATATTATGGATATAAGAAACAAGGTGCTTATGGATCGTGAGGGTCTTGAAAAGAACGGACCTATAACGATAGTTGCCTTTGGAGACAGCGTTACTCACGGTGCTGTTGGCGACGGTGAAATGGATTATGAGAGCGTCTATTGGAACAGACTCAGACTTATGATAAACGAGGCGTATCCTTACGTTCCCGTGAACGTGATAAACGCGGGTATCGGCGGGATAACGGCGAAGCTTTCTCTCGGCAGGTTTGATAAGCAGGTACTGTCTCACGATCCCGATCTCGTCATCGTTTGCTTTGGTCTTAATGACGTGAACGGTCCTCTTGAGGATTTTCTTATTGCACTTGAGGAGATCTTCCGCAGATGCGTTACGAGAAATATCGAGACGGTATATATGACTCCGAATATGCTGAACACCTATGTCAGAGAGGGTGAGGTAGCTGAGCAGCATCTTAAATATGCCGCAAAGACCGCCGAGCTTCAGAGCTCGGGAAGAATGGATACTTTTATGGAGAAGAGCGCAGACCTTGCAAGGCATATGGGCGTTACCGTCTGTGATTGCTACTCGCGGTGGAAGGAGCTGAGCCTGACTCAGGATACCACACTGCTTTTGGCAAACAGAATAAATCACCCGATAAGGGAGATGCATCAGCTTTTTGCCGATGAGCTGTATCGGGTAATATTTCCTGACAGGAGTCAGGCGGCTGATGAGAGCACTATGTATGAGGAAAAATAACACGGACCGAAAATTCGGATACGTAACAGATAAACAATGTGGAGGAAAAGATGTCAATGAACAAAAGACCTGAATTTACCGAGCTTATGCGCTCGATGAATATTGAAAAATGGCCCGAGAGCTGGGTGGAGAGCTACGACAGAGTGATGGAGGACTATGAAAAGAACGGTTGCAGGCTTGCAGATCCCTCCTATTACGACGAGCTTGAGGCAAAATACGAAATGCTTACGAAGTATCTGCCTTACTATAAGGAGGCGGCAGCTGAGCTTGCGAAGAACGACGCCCTTTGCCGTGTTACTATGCTTATATGCGAGTCTATGAAGGACAGAGAGCATATAAACGAGGAAATAAAGCAGATGGATCTTCCCAAGACCGACGACGGAAGCTATAGGTTAGAATATGAAATGCTGACCTCCCTCGTTATGACATCGATGGCTGATTATACCTACGGGCTTCTCAAGGCGAGAAATATTCCCGACAAGTACTTAAAACGCGCAATGGCTCGCTGTGATGTTATGATCGATTCTTACAGAGACAGAAACGAGGGCAGAATAGGCTCTCTCTCATGGAACTGGTATCAGTTGGCTATAGACGCGAAGCTCTTCTATACGGGAAGACTTGAGATCGAGGTGGGCTCAAAATTTACCTCAAAGGCTACGGTCTTTGAAAATGGCAAGGGGGATATCGTTACCCTTACCACGGGAAAGGATATAGTCTTCCACAGAGACGGATACGTGCTGGGGTCAAGAAATTACGACGATCCCGAGGGCTCGTGGACGGCAGAGATCACCGAGACCGACGACGCCTGGTGCGGTTATGCCTATGACGATTACGGCAGAGCGGTCCGTGAAAAGGTCACACTTAAAAAATCCGAGTGGCACAAGCTTATAGAGCCCGGTGACTCTATGGTCGCGCTTCACATTCCTCCGGGGGGCGGAATGACCGACGAGAGCGTTACGGCGGCGTTCGCCGAGGCGAAGGAGTTTATGGCGGCATACTATCCCGATATGCCTTACAAGGGATTTGTATGCGGAAGCTGGCTTATCGACAAGCAGCTTATAGATCTGCTCGGTGAGGACAAGAATATATCCAAGTTCTGCAAACGCTTTATAAGAGTTGGAATGAAAAGCGGAGCTATGGGAGTTATGTTCTTTGTGTTTATGAGGGCTCATTCCTCGGACATCTCCTTTGAGGAGCTTCCCGAGAACACGACCCTTGAGAAGGTACTTAAGCGCCATTATCTTGACGGAAAGGCTATCTACGAGGTCTACGGATACATACCCAACAGCAGAATATAAATAAATTTACGAGGCTGAGTCAATGAGTGCGGAACTTGCGCATTTTGATGGCTCAGCCTCTTTTTTATTTATTTGTTAAAGCGTGTCAGGACGCTCAATGGATCTGTTCCGCAAAAGAGCTCCTTGGCGGTGGCGATGAACTCGTTTACTGTGCGGAAGGAGGATGAGTCCTTTTTCGCGCTGTGTATTATCGAGAAATTCTGTGTTGCGCTTGGGCTGTCTATGGCGAAGAAGAGGCAGGAGTCGGTGCTCTCTGTTGTGGCTATGTCGCAGTCGGTTGTGAAGAGTGCTCCAAAGCCTGCCCTCATAAGATTGTAATTAAGCTGAAACATTGAGGTGCTCGAGGTGACGTGAGGAGATACCTCGGAGTCTCCGAAAAAGAGCTTTCGCTTTTTATAGAGATTGCTTCCCGGGGCGCTGTAGATGAATTCAAGGTTATCGAGTAGCGAAAGGTCGGAGATCTCCTTTTCCTTTGGATAGCTTCGATCTATTACCTGTCTGTAGCTCAGGGCATAGTCGGAAAGGTGCGCCGCTTCGGGGTGGTCGCTTCTTACGGCAACGATACATTTTTCAACGAATAGCGGCTCTGTCAAGGTATCCTCAGAGCTGATTTCGGAGGATGTAAATATAAGGTCGACGGTCTTTTTTTCAAGAAGTGATGGGAGCTTTTCCGTACTTGAAAAAACTATATTTACATCTATTCGGGGATATTTTTTTCTGAATGTCTCGCAGATCATCGGTATGACGTAGAAGGATACGTTTGTGGCTGTTCCTACGGTCAGGCTTCCGCTTTTCAGCTCACTTATATCGAGTATATCTTCCTTTGCCGATTTTTCTATCTGCATTATGCTTTCGATGGCTTTTATATATATTTTTCCCTCGGGGGTGAGGGAAAAGGGAAGGGTGCTTCGGTTAAATATAGGCGCTCCCAGCTCGCTCTCGGCTTTTTTTATCGACGCGCTGAGCGCGGGCTGTGAAATAAAGAGCTTTTTTGCCGCCAGAGACACGCTCTTACATCTGTAAACCTCATATACGTATTTTGAAAATGTGTCGAGCATAAAGTCCTCCTATAAGTTAAAGTTATATCTATTGTTATTTTATTTATATTTGATTATATCACAAATTGATGGTATAATCAATATGAAAATAAAAAAGGAGGTCCTGTTTTTATGGATTACAAACTGCTTTTCGCGAAGGTAGATGAGCTATATAACGAATACCTCAAGGTTTTGGAGGACGTATGTAATATAGAAAGCCCCACTCTCTTTAAGGCGGGAGTGGATGCTGTCGGTGAATATTTTAGAGATATGGCAAAGGAGCGCGGCTGGAAGGTAGAGGTCTTTGAGCAGGAGGTGGTCGGAAATGTGGTCATTATCACAATGAATTCCGATGTGAATGCTCCGCCCATATGCTTCTCGGGGCATATCGATACGGTACACCCCGTGGGACTTTTCGGCGATCCTCCTACCAGGTCCGACGAAGAAAAGATATACGCCCCGGGAGCTCTTGACTGCAAGGGCGGTGTTGTTGCCTCGTTCCTTGCTATGGACGCTCTCGACCGTTGCGGATTTCGTGGGAGACCCGTGATGCTGCTTATTCAGAGCGACGAAGAAAACGGAAGCTCGAAGAGCGGTCACGCCACGATAAATTACATCTGTGAGAGAGCAAAGGATGCTATTGCGTTCCTCAATACAGAGCCTTCAAATGATGGTAAAGTGGTTGTCGAGCGAAAAGGGATACTCCGCTATGATTTTAAGATACACGGAATGGCGCAGCACTCGTCGATCTGTTACAAAAATGCGGCAAACGCCATTGCCGAGGCGGCTTACAAGATAATCGAGCTGGAGAAGCTGAAGGATGCTGACGGACTTACCTGCAACTGCGGTGTTATAAGCGGAGGAACGGTAGCGAATACCGTTGCCGAGTGGTGCAGCTTCCAGGCGGATATCCGATTCTCTACCTATGACGAGATGAAGGAGGCTGAGAGGATAGTTCGGGAATTGTCCGACAGGTCCTTTGTTGAGGGCTGCAGCTGCGAGGTAACTCAGATCGGTTCAAGACCCCCTATGGTGAGAGACGAGATGAACGAGCTTTTGCTTGAAAAGATAAGAGAGATAAACTCTTCCGTTGGGCTTCAGGACTTGAAGCCTGTCAAGGAAAACGGCGGTTCGGACGCCGCTTACACCACACAGCACGGCATACCTACCCTTGATAACTTTGGCGTCAGGGGTGGCGGCATACATTCTGTGCGTGAATACGTCATCAAGCGCTCTCTTGCAGAGTCGGCAAAGCAGCTTGCGGCTGTTGCGTGGTATATAAAATAATTATTTCTTTTCGGTGAATCTGAGACTTTCGGGGTAGTGGATTATCGGCGTTACGCGCCTTCCCGCTACCACAAAGTGGTCTATCAGCTCAACGTCGATATGCTTCAGTACCTCGGAAAGTCTCATTGTCGACTCTATGTCGGTATCTGAGGGTATAGCGACACCGTGAGGGTGATTATGCGCGATTATGACGTATCTGGCGTTTGACTTTACAGCCTCGCGGGCGATCTTTTCTACGTTTGCCTCGGAATACGCGACAGTTCCCGTGAAGATCAGCTTCTTTGATATTACCTTATACGCAGGGGAGAGGGAGATCATATAGAGCTTTTCTCTGCCCTCGCCCTGAAAGAGACTCGCGAGATATTTTGATACCGAGTCGAATGAGGAGAGTGCCTGACGCTTGTCCTGAACGGGAGCGGAGGCTCTCGCGCTGATCGCCGCGACAACCTTTATAAGAAGCGCCGATTTCATTCCGATACCCTCTACCGAGCAGAGGTCTGAGATATCGGCGTCGAGAACGCCCTGAAGCGTTCCGAACTGACCGAGCAGCAGGTGCGCCGTTTCGTTTACGTTCTTTCTCGGTATCGAGAAGAAGAGCAGAATCTCAAGTATTTCGTGATCGTTAAATATCCAATGCCCGTTTTCTATAAGCTTTTCGGTCATTCTTTCGCGGTGACCCGCGTGCATTTCTTTTTCTTTTGCCATGGTGTCTCCAATATTAAATCATTATTTGAAATTCTACCATAAATGTATGAAATAGTCAATAGTTTTTTTAAAAGCCTATGCTTTATTCTTGACAAGCCTCAGAGGATATGATATAATCGGGTGTCAGATCTAAAAAGCAGAGCAAGGACGGTGGATTTTATGGATAAGCTTGGCGCTATTCGCGGCGGGATCTTTGATATGGACGGTACGCTCATAAATTCTCTTATCGTATGGGAGGATATCTGGAGAGGTATCGGAAGGATCTTCCTCTCGGATGAGAGCTTCAGACCGAGCTATGAGGTTGATAAGGCAGTTAGAACCCTTGCCCTCAGTGATGCTATGGCGCTTGTTAACAGAACCTATTCTCTTACCGAGAATTCTGAGGACGTGACACTTGCGGTGTCGGATATAATACGTGATTTTTACGAAAATAAGCTCGAGCCCAAGGCGGGAGCTTCCGAGTTCCTTGAGTATCTTTCCTCAAACGGAGTGAAGCTTTGCATCGCTTCGGCATCTGCTCCCGATCTTGCGAGGGTGGCTCTGAGGCGTTGCCAACTTGAAAAATATTTTCTCGGTATCGTTACCTGCGTTGATATTGGTAAGGGAAAGGAGCATCCCGACGTTTTCCTTGCCGCAAAGGATTTTCTGGGCACTGAGCTCGAGGATACCTTTGTGTTTGAGGACTCGTTCGTAGCCCTTGAGAGCGCAAAGAGAGCGGGATTTAAGACGGTTGGGGTTTACGACAGATGCAATTTCGATCACGACAGGCTTGAAAGATCGTCAAATTACTTCCTGGGAGAGGGAACGGACTTCAAGAGTCTTATTGGAAAATTTGATTTTGTCTGATTGCTCGGGCATTAACATAAAGATCGCTTTGACCTTCAAAAATGACGGTCGGGCGATTTTTTTTTTCGAATACTATTGACAGAGTGGAAAAAATGTTGTATCATTGTGTTAGTACAAGAACACAAGGAGGTGCAACCAATGGCGTGGAAATTCAGCAGCGAGAGAGCGGTTTTCTTGCAGATAGCCGACAGACTGAGAGCCGATATAATAGGCGGAAGATACCCTCTTGGGGCGCAGATACCTCCCGTGAGGCAGATCGCCTCGGAGGCGGCGGTAAATCCCAATACGGTACAAAGGGCGTTTGGGCTTCTTGAGGAGGAGGGTCTGATATATACCCAGGGAACTGTTGGGCGCTTCGTTACCCTTGACGCCGAGGCAGTCGAGAGAGTGAGAGAGTCAGCTCACCGCTCGGCGGTAAGACGTCTTGTGCGAGAGTGCCGTGAGCTTGGGATAAGCCAAGCCGAGCTTATAAAATATTTTGAGGAGGGTGATATATGAATACACCGATACTTAAATGCGTGGGACTTACAAAGAGCTATAAAAGCTCGCTAAAGGTCATTGACGGACTTGATCTGACATTTGAGGGAGGGAAGATAGTGGGGCTTCTCGGACCTAACGGCTGTGGAAAATCCACTCTTATGAAGCTGGTCTGCGGTATCCTCGTTCCCGACAGCGGAGAGATCTACGTTTGCGGAGAGCCGAGAAGTGAGCTGACAAATTCCTATATATCCTACCTGCCCGAAAGGACCTACTTTAACGAGTGGATGGTAGTGGATCAGCTTATAGATTATTTCAAGGATTTTTATTCGGATTTTGACTCTGAGCTTGCCAAGAATATGATGAAGGACCTTGGAATAGACAGAAGCGCAAGACTCAAGACCTTATCTAAGGGAACTAAGGAGAAGGTGCAGCTTATTATGGTGATGGCTCGCAGAGCGAAGCTCTATCTTCTTGACGAGCCTATCGCGGGTGTTGACCCCGCCGCGAGAGACTATATACTTAAGACGATAATAGGCAACTATAATCCCGAGGCGACGGTGGTGATAACCACACACCTTATCCACGACATAGAGCCCGTGCTTGACGATTTCGCTTTTATGGGCTACGGTGGGCAGATAATACTCTCGGGTGTTGCCGACGAGGTGAGAATGAAATACAAAAAGACTCTTGACGAGCTTTTCAGGGAGGTGTTCAGATGTTCTTGAAGCTTTTGAAATATGATATTCGGTCGGTATGGCGTATATGGTGGATCGCCGCCGTCAGCCTTCCCGCCCTCTCGGTCGTGGGCGCTCTGGCAATGAGAATATTCACCGAGAGCATAGATGATCCCGACGGAGCGGTAATTATACCGATTTTTGCTTTACTTCTGGGTATCGGCTGTATCTTTGCTATAGCTCTTTCCTTTGTGCTTACAATGGTTCTTGTCTATCTGCGGTTTTATAAAAATCTCTACAGTGACGAGGGATATCTCACGTTTACACTTCCCGTAAGCAGAAGGGAGATATTCTTCGCAAAGACTGTAAACGCCTTTATATGGTACGCGATACACTTTGTTCTGCTTATCTGCTGCGGTCTTATCTTTTTTCTTATCGTTCCGCCGTCAGAGAACGGGAAGCTTTTAAATACCGTGGTATTTGAGCTCCTTGGCAACCTTGTAAGATCGATATTTGAAAGCAACGGACTTTGGATGATACCGATATTCCTTGTGGCGATCTTTATCCTGATCGTATACGCTCTCTATTCGATAAGCTTTTATCATCTCTGCATTACAATAGGAGCGGTGATCGCGAAGAAGATGAAGCTTCTTGCCGCTGTGGGCGTATATTACGCCGTCTCAAGCGCGCTCAGCCTCTTTTTGCAGATCGTGTTTATCTTTGCAGTTCCCGTTTATATTAACGGTATGGAGCTCTACGTTAATACCGAGAGCGTGTTTGATACCGGAGGAATAACCTTCTTCCTGCTTTTGATAGTTGCTATGTTCTTTAGCGCTCTCGCGCTGACTATGTACGGTCTTACACAGAAGCTGATAGACCGCAAGCTGAATCTTGCTTAAGGAGGAAAAACGATGAAAGCTAAAATATTAAGAATAGCGCTTATTTTTGTCTGTGTCTCGCTTCTTTTCTCCTTCACGGTAGGTGTCAGTGCCGCCGATGACAAAAAGCAGAAGGAATGGAGCATAAGTGAGGACGGAGAGACTCTCAGCGACGGAGCTAAGAGCTATACGCAGTATTATCTCAATGTCGGATATTACTCCGAAAGGACAAATTATTGCGTCTTTGAGGGCACGGTCTACTACGATGGCGAGATGATGACTATTGTCGGAGACTCGGCAGAGCCGAATCTTGTGTGGCTTCTTGACAGCGAGGGATACTTTTATCTCTTTGTTGACGACGTAGGCGAAAAGATAGTTGATGATCTTGTTTACAACCGAAGCCGCGTCTATCATCTCGAGGACGGGAATGATAATTATTCCACAATGGATAAGGAGCTTTTCGACGCCTTAAATGCATCCTCCGAGAAGTATGCAGCCGCAAAGATAGTTGACGTAAGGACTCTTGCGAAGGCTGAGATGTACGAGATCGCCGTCCGCGACACGACGCTGAATCTCGGGTTGCGCCACGGAGCTATATACAAGCTTGACGACGGAAGATATTATTATCTCAATTTTGAGGCGCTGACCAACGAATACTTTGACTCCGAGGGGTATTTTTCCTACAGGAGCGGAAGCGTGACGGTATATAGGATAAGCGAGGAGACGTCCGAGAAGCTGAGCGGAGCAATATCGTCTATGGTCGGAAAGAAGCATACCTCTTTCTATGAGAAGGACTACGTGAATGGAAGAGTCGACGCCCACGGCGCTCCGCTTGATAAGACCGACAGTGAGCTTATCGGAAAGATAGTCTTCTGGATCGTTCACGTACTTGGCGGATTCCTTCTTCCCATCGGACTTATCGGACTTTCTGCAATTATGATCTGCCTGAAAAAGAGCTTCAAGCTCTTCTGGCGCATTATGGCTATTGTGGGTGCTGTGTGGCTTTGCAGCGCAATAAGCATTACACTTATCATTCTGATCTGATCTATAGGAGTTTTTATGCTTGAAAAGCTTAGTATATGTCTTGACCGATTCCTCGAGAGAGGAATCCCCGGTTACGACTGCGTAATATATCACAAGGGAGAAGCTGTTTACCGCAGGACCTGCGGATATTCCGACAGAGAAAAGGCTATCCCGATGAGAGGCGACGAGGTCTTTAACGTCTATTCCTGCTCGAAGCTCGTGACCTGTGTGGCGGCGTTGCTTTTGTGGGAGAGAGGTGTCATATCTCTCGATCATCCGCTCTCGCGCTATCTTCCCGAGTTTTCCGAGGTCCTTTATATGTCGGAAACGGGAGCGAAAAGGGCAGAGAGGGAGATAACCCTCAAGGATCTCTTCTGTATGAGCGCGGGGTTCTCCTACAATATTTATTCCCCCAATCTTCGCCTTTGCAGGGAGGAGACCGATGGGAAATGTCCGACAAGAGAGGCAATGAGATATCTTTCGAGGGATTTCCTCCTCTTTTCCCCGGGTGAGCGGTGGGAGTACAGTCTTTGCCACGACGTTCTTGCGGCTGTCATTGAGGTGGCATCGGGCGTGAGATTCGGAAAATTTGTTGAGGAGAATATCTTCAAGCCTCTCGGAATGAAAAATTCTACCTTTTCACACACGAGTGAGATAATGAGCAGAGTCGCTCCTCAGTATTCCCTCACTAAAGGAAAGGTCGAGAGGATAACGGTGGAGAACGAGTACGTTATCGGCAGTGAATATGAGTGCGGCGGTGGCGGATGTATTTCCACGGTGGACGATTTTATTATCTTCCTTGAGGCTCTGCGAAAGGGTGAGATACTCAGGAGCGAGACGGTGGATATGATGACCGAAAACCGCTTTTCAGCCTCCGAGCTTCGCAGATATTGGATACCGAACTACGGCTACGGACTCGGTGTCAGATGCTCTAAGGGCAACGACGGTATAACCGATTTCGGCTGGGGCGGTGCTGCGGGAGCATTCCTCTTTATCGACAGAGAAAACGAGCTCAGCGGCTTTTACGCCCAGCACGTCCGAAGATCGGGTATCGAGGACGAATGGCTTTCGCTCGTGCCTATGGTTAAGTCAGAATTTCTTTGGGATTGAAGAAAAACGGGTTTCTTTTCTCTGAAAATCCACAAATAATTGAGAGCCGATTATTGACAAAGGAATTTTTATCTGCTATAATTAAAAGGATGTAAAAATATATTCTACGGAGGAATGATTATGAATCAGCATTTTGATCCTAATGTTGTCTGCGAGTGCGGAAAGGCGCACAAAACAGCTGTTGAGGCTTGCGTTGTTGAGAGCGGTGCTATCTCTCACATCCCCGAGTACGCAAAGAAATACGGCGCTAAAAAGGCCTTCCTTATAGGTGATATAAATACCTACCCCCTCGCGGGAGACAAGATAGAGAAGCTTCTCGCGGCTGAGGGCATTGAGTCCAAGAGCTTTATCTTCAAGGAGAGGAGACTCGAGCCTAACGAGCAGGCAATGGGCTCTCTCGTTTTCCACTTCGACGCTAAGTGTGATATCATCATCGCTATCGGCTCGGGTGTTATCAACGACCTTTCCAAGGTCCTTGCTTTCCTTACAAATAAGCCCTATGTTATCGTGGCTTCCGCGGCATTTATGGACGGCTACGTTCCCGCAAGCTCTTCTATGGCTGTTGATAACGTTAAGGTCACAGTTCCCGCTAAGTCGCCCGAGGTGGTCATCGGTGACCTCGATATTCTTACGGGCGCTCCCGTACATATGGCAAAGGCGGGTCTTGGCGATATGCTCGCAAAGTATATTGCCGTTCTTGAGTGGAAGATATCCCGCATAGTCAACAACGAGTATTATTGCGACAAGGTTGCCGACTTTACTATGGATTGCGTAAAGAAAGCGGTTGACGAAGCTCCCGGTCTTCTCAAGAGAGATAAGAACAGTATGGAGGCACTTTTCGGCGGACTCATTAACTGCGGCTGCGCTATGGACTACGCGGGCTGCTCGAGACCCGGCGGCGGTGTTGAGCATTACTTCTCCCACATCTGGGATATGAGAGCACTTGATTTCGGTACGCCTGTTTCCTCTCACGGTGTTCAGTGCGCTCTCGGCACACTTTACGCTATAAAGTGCTACCACGCACTTACAGAGATCGTTCCCAATAAGGAGAAGGCTCTCGCGTACGCAAAGAGCTTCAACTTTGAGGAGTGGAGCGGACAGCTTCGCGAGTTCGTAGGCAAGGGCGCTGAGGCTATGATCGCTCTTGAGGCTAAGGAGCGTAAATACGACCTCGATAAGCACGCAAAGAGACTTGACGTCATTCTTGATAAGTGGGATGAGATCGTTAAGACGATCAAGGAGCATCTGCCCACCAATGAGGAGTTCGAGGCTATCCTTGATTCTATAGAAGCGCCCAAGAGCATTGAGGAGATCGGAATGGATAAGAGCATTCTTCCTATGACCCTCAAGTCGACAAAGGATATTAGAGACAAGTACGTGCTCTCAAAGCTCCTTTGGGATCTTGGTGAGCTTGACGATATCTGCGAGAAGGTATTCTGAGCTTGAATTTACGGGGAGAGGGAGTCGGATGATTGCGGCTCTTTCTCCTCGATTTTGTAAAAAATCCACTTTCGACAGAATAGGCTTGATTTTTTGAAACAAATGTGGTAGAATATATGAGCACTTGAATTTTTAAGGAGGAATAGTCGTGGCGGGAAATAATAAAAACGCAGGGAAGATAATCGCGCAGAATAAAAAAGCTTGGCACGATTATTTTGTCGATGAAAAATACGAGGCGGGTATCGCCCTTTTCGGCACAGAGGTGAAGAGTATTCGCGCGGGAGCGGTGAATCTTAAGGATTCATATTGCTCGATCAAGAACGGTGAGCTTTTTGTGGTGGGAATGCATATAAGTCCTTACGAAAAGGGAAATATCTTCAACAGAGAGCCTTTGAGAGATAAGAAGCTCCTTATGCATAAGAAGGAGATAATGAAGCTCGGGGGGCTCGTGACGCAGAAGGGATATACCCTTGTGCCGCTGTCGCTTTATTTTTCGGGAAAGAACGTGAAGGTCGAGCTCGGTCTTTGCCGAGGAAAGAAGCTTTATGATAAGAGAGACAGCGCCGCGAAGGCGGAGGCATCGCGGGAAATGGACAGAAGAGTGAGAGATCAGGCGAAATACGACTGAGTCGGTATAAATAATTCTACTTTTTCACTTTTCACTTTTCACTTTTACTTCAATTATGGGCCCGTAAAGGTTTCGACGGGGATTTTGAGGTATAATAAGCGGGTAGAGCCGAGCAACCTCTTAAACTGCTCAATTTTAAAATTAAACGCTAACAATAAAGTAGCAATGGCTGCCTAAGGGCAGTGCCGCGGCTCTTTAGCCGCCCGTTCCTCCCGAGAGTATCGCGGCTCGGGACTGAGCGTCAAGTAAGCGGTGAACGTGCATCGGCGTTTCGCCATTGAACCGATCACGCAGAAAATGGCTACCCGAGGACAAAGTCTGTCTGTTGACGTTGCCCAAGGGGAATAAAAAATAACAGAATGCACCCGGAGAAGGTTATATCAAGAGGTTTTCGGACAGGGGTTCGACTCCCCTCGGGTCCACCAAAAGCGCCGCTTGGGCGGCTAAGATAAGAGATAATAGATAAAAGAGAATAGATAATAAATGTATTAGCAAAATTAAAAAGGCGATTTTGTATTATTATCTTTTATCTTTTCTCTATTATCTTTTATCTTAAATAATATAATGGAG
Organism: Oscillospiraceae bacterium; assembly: GCA_015064085.1. Taxonomy (GTDB): domain Bacteria; phylum Bacillota; class Clostridia; order Oscillospirales; family CAG-272; genus HGM12713. The sequence goes on from SVSX01000048.1 coordinate 14,773, forward strand.
AAAAATATGGCTCAGAATAGTATTCTACTCGATAAATCATTACATTTTGCCGCTCGTATAGTTAAGCTTCAAAAATATTTATTAAAAGAAAAGCGTGAAGGAATCATATCGAAACAAATAATACGTTCGGCAACATCTATCGGCGCTAATGCTAACGAAGCAATATACGGTATAAGTAAAGCGGATTTTATAGCAAAGCTTCAAATCTCACTTAAGGAAACTGCTGAAACAGAGTATTGGCTTAGGCTTTTGATCTTGTCTGAGTACATATCCGAGGAGCTTGGAAATTCGCTGCTTAACGATTGTTTGGAGATAAAGAAGATATTAATATCCACATTAAATACTGCAAAAAATACGAATGCAAACTAAAAAGAGCACCGACATAGTCAAATTTACTTGCTATGTCGGAGTTTTTTTGCTTATTTTGAGGGTAGTCGAACGCAGTGAACAAAACGACCCCTCGGAGATCGACAAGCTGGCTTGTCAGGCGGAGAGCGCGGGAATATTCGCCGTAGGCGAACCTCCCCGTAGCAAAATTCAAGAACGACTCCCCTCGGGTCCACCAAAACAACCAAATCCGAACTGCTTGTTCGGATTTGTTTTTTACTTTGATTATCCATATTAAAAGATACCGCCGAGAGCGACCAATAAGGTTGCTCTCGGCGGCAATTATCATTTTACAATAATTCTATTCTTTTTGAAAAGCACGGTAAACAGTACAATGAAAACCGCAAGGTTCGTTCCTATTATTAAAAGCCGATAAGGAATATTACCGTAATAACA
>SVSX01000049.1 GCA_015064085.1 Oscillospiraceae bacterium
ATGAAGGAGAGAAGTACAGTGCCGAGAAGAGGTCGTATATCCAAAAGAGACGTATTGCCGGATCCTATGTACAATTCTAAGCTCGTAACAAAGCTTATCAACAACATTATGTACGACGGCAAGAAGGGCGTAGCCCAGACAATCGTCTATGATGCATTTGCAATGGTCGAAGCCAAGGTAGGAGAGAATCCCCTTGATGTATTCACCGCAGCTCTCGAAAACGTAATGCCGGTTCTTGAGGTTAAAGCACGCCGTGTGGGTGGTTCAACATATCAGGTTCCGATGGAGGTTAGAGCAGAACGCCGCCAGACACTTGGTCTGCGTTGGATCGTTGCTTATTCCAGAAACCGCGGAGAGAGAACAATGGCAGAGCGTCTTGCAGCAGAGATAATCGATGCTAAGAACAGCATGGGCGGAGCTTTCAAGAAGAAAGAAGAGACCCACCGTATGGCTGAAGCAAACAAGGCGTTTGCTCACTACAGATATTGATCTGAGTCCATTAATAGTACAAATATAAGGAGAACAATTAATGGCAAGAGAATATTCACTTGAAAAAACAAGAAATATCGGTATCATGGCTCACATTGATGCCGGAAAAACAACAACAACAGAGAGAATTTTGTTCTACACCGGTAAGACTCACAAGATAGGTGAGACTCACGAGGGTGCAGCAACCATGGACTGGATGGTTCAGGAGCAGGAGAGAGGTATTACCATCACTTCTGCCGCTACCACATGTTTCTGGGCACATTCAAAATTCCACGACGATCCTGCGGCAGTAAAGGCAAACTCCCACAGAATCAACATCATCGACACTCCCGGACACGTTGACTTCACAGTTGAGGTTGAGCGTTCACTGAGAGTTCTTGACGGTTCTGTAACAGTCCTTTGCGCTAAGGGAGGCGTTGAGCCTCAGTCTGAGACCGTTTGGCGTCAGGCTGACAAATATAGCGTACCGCGTATGGCATACGTCAACAAGATGGACATCACGGGCGCAGATTTCTACCGCGTTGTAGGAATGATGAAGGACAGACTTCACGCAAACGCAGTTCCGATCCAGTTGCCTATAGGTAAGGAGATGACCTTCAGAGGTATCGTTGACCTTATGACAATGGAGGCCGACGTTTATTACGATGACCTTGGTAAGGATATGAGGGTTGAGCCCATTCCCGCAGATATGCAGGAGCTTGCTGAGGAATATCGTGAAAAGATGGTTGAGTCTATCTGCGAAACAGACGAGGAGCTTATGGAAAAGTATTTCAACGGTGATGAGATCACAGTTGACGAGCTCAAGGCTGCTCTCAGAAAGGCAACTATCGCAAACCAGATCGTTCCCGTTGTTTGTGGAACATCTTATAAAAATAAGGGCGTGCAGAAGCTGCTTGACGCGGTTATCGACTATATGCCCTCGCCTGTTGACATTCCCGCTATCAAGGGAGTTAACCCCGATACCGGTGATGAGGATGAGAGAAAGGCTTCCGATGACGAGCCCTTCTCCGCGCTTGCTTTCAAGATCATGACCGACCCCTTCGTTGGAAAGCTTTGCTTCTTCCGCGTATACTCGGGTAAGATCGAGGCAGGTACAACAGCTTACAACTCAAGCAAGGGATCCAGAGAGCGTTTCGGCCGTATCCTTCAGATGCACGCAAACGACAGAAAGGATATAGACATATGCTACAGCGGTGATATCGCGGCTGTTTCGGGCGTTAAGAACACCACAACAGGTGACACATTCTGCGATGAGAAGCATCCTATCATCCTTGAGAATATGGAATTCCCTGAGCCCGTTATCAGCGTAGCGATCGAGCCTAAGACCCGCGCAGGTCAGGAAAAGATGGGTATCGCACTCTCCAAGCTTGCAGAGGAAGACCCCACGTTCCGTACCTACACCGACGAGGAAACAGGTCAGACCATTATCGCAGGTATGGGTGAGCTTCACCTTGAGATCATCGTAGACAGACTTCTCCGTGAGTTCAAGGTAGAGGCAAACATCGGTAAGCCTCAGGTTGCATACAAGGAGACCATCCGCACGAAGGTCGACCACGAGTGCAAGTACAAGAGACAGTCCGGTGGATCGGGTCAGTACGGTCACGTCAAGATCATACTCGAGCCCAACGAGCCCGGAAAGGGATACGAGTTTATCAACGCCGTTACGGGCGGTGCAATTCCGAAGGAGTTCATCGAGCCTGTTAACCAGGGTATCCAGGGAGCTATGCAGAACGGTGTTCTCGCAGGCTATAACGTCGTTGACGTAAAGGTAACGCTTTACGACGGTTCTTATCACGAGGTCGACTCCTCTGAGATGGCGTTCAAGATCGCAGGATCTATGGCGTTCAAGGAGGCAATGAGAAAGGCTAACCCCGTGCTCACAGAGCCTATCACTAAGGTCGTTACTATCGTTCCCGATGAGTATCTCGGAACTGTTATGGGCGGATTCAACTCCCGCCGCGGACAGATCCAGTCTATGGAGTCCGCAAACGGTGTTCAGGAGCTCACAGCAATGGTTCCGCTGTCCGAAATGTTCGGATACGCAACAGACCTTCGTTCTATGACACAGGGTCGTGGCGTATACTCGATGGAACCCAGCCACTTTGCAGAAGTTCCTAAGTCTATTCAGGAACAGATAGTTACTGCAAGAGCTAAAAAGTAATTAAAAATTTTAAAAAATAAAAATAACGGAGGAAATTCAAAATGGCAAAGGCTACATTTGAACGTACAAAGCCCCACGTAAACATTGGTACAATCGGTCACGTTGACCATGGTAAGACAACTCTTACCGCAGCTATCACAAAGACTCTTTCTCTCAAGAGCGGAAACGTTGAGTTCTTGGCATATGACCAGATCGACAACGCTCCCGAGGAGAAGGCAAGAGGTATCACAATCAACACAAGACACGTTGAGTATGAGACAGATGCACGTCACTACGCTCACGTTGACTGCCCCGGCCACGCTGACTATGTTAAGAACATGATCACCGGTGCAGCTCAGATGGACGGCGCGATCCTCGTTGTTGCAGGTACAGACGGACCTCTTCAGCAGACTCGTGAGCACGTTCTTCTTGCTCGTCAGGTTGGCGTTCCCGCAATCGTTGTATTCATGAACAAGACCGACCTCGTAGACGATGAAGAGCTTCTCGACCTCGTTGAGATGGAGATCAGAGACCTCCTCTCTTCCTACGATTTCCCCGGTGACGATACACCTATCGTTCGCGGATCTGCTCGTGACGCACTTGAGTCTACAAGCACAGACCTCTCTTCTCCCGAGTATGCTCCTATCCTTGAGCTCATGAACGAGGTTGACACATTCATTCCTTCTCCTGAGCGTCAGGCTGACCTCGACTTCCTTATGCCCGTTGAGGACGTTTTCTCGATCTCCGGTCGTGGAACTGTTGCTACAGGTAGAGTTGAGAGAGGTACAGTTAAGGTTGGAGACGTTGTTGAGATCATTGGTCTTACCGACGAAAAGGCAACTTCTACCGTAACCGGAGTTGAGATGTTCCACAAGCTTCTTCCTCAGGCAGAGGCTGGTGACAACATCGGTGTTCTTCTCCGTGGTGTTGCAAAGGATGACATCGAGCGCGGACAGGTTCTTGCTAAGCCCGGTTCTGTTCATCCCCACACAAAGTTTGTAGGTCACGTATACGTTCTTACAGAGAAGGAAGGCGGACGTAAGAAGCCCTTCTTCGCTGGTTACAGACCTCAGTTCTACTTCAGAACAACCGACGTTACAGGTGTCATCGAGCTTCCCGAGGGAGTTGAGATGTGCCGCCCCGGCGATAACGTTGATATGACTGTTGAGCTTATCACACCTATCGCTTGTGAGGAGGGACTCCGTTTCGCTATCCGTGAGGGTGGTAGAACAGTTGGTTCCGGTGTCGTTTCTTCTATCATTGACTAATTAAGGTCAAAGAGTAAATAAACGAACTAAGATCCTCGGGGTCGTCAATGACGACCCCGAGGAAAAGAATATACTTTGGGGATTGGTGAAATTCCATACCGGCAGTAAAGTCTGCGAACTTGACATAAGCTCAAGCCGATCGGGTGAGATTCCCGAACCGACGGTAAAGTCCGGATGAGAGAAGATATATTTAGTAGTCCCCGAACACTGCGTGTTCGGATTTTATTTTGCGTAGAATAACTATAAAGTATCTTCTCCCTGGTTATAATGAAAGGGAGATTTTTTATGAATAACAGAAATATTGAAAGAACCAAAAAATTGGCTATGATAGCGATGTTTTCGGCACTCGCTTATGTTACTACGGTTATCTGTAAGCTGATACCCGACGTTGCTGGATTTTTGTCACTTGAGATAAAAGACGCTGTAATAGTCCTTTGTTCTTTAATGTTTGGTCCTGTATCGGGACTTATTATCGCTGTTCTCGTTCCGCTTATAGAGTTGTTTACTATCAGCACTACAAGCTGGTACGGTCTTGTTATGAACATACTCTCATCGGCAACCTTTGCTCTTGTTGTAGGTGTGCTTTATAAGCGTAACAGAACGCTTAGCGGTGCTATAATTGCTCTTGTTTCAGGTGTTTTTTCGGTTACGGCGGTCATGATGCTTGCCAATCTTTTCATAACGCCTTTGTATCTGAAATATATGATAGGTATACCGAGCGCGTCAATGGGTTATGTCGCGGGAATGATACCTACTGTGCTGTTGCCCTTTAATTTAACTAAGGCTATAATTAATATGGCTCTTGTTCTGCTTTTTTACAAACCGTTTACAAGAGTACTTAGAAAAATGGGACTTATGGCTAAATCTGAAAATGAGAGAGAAAATGACAAGAGTTCTTGGCTGAGATATATTGTTTTAGCCACAATTTCAATTTTGATAATAACGGTTTCGTTGCTTATTATATTTGTGGTATTGAAGTAACGTACCTAAAATATACGGAGATTAAAATGTTAGATTCAATCGTAACCGCAATACAGACCTTCTTCCTTGAAACTGTGGGTGAGGAGCTTTGCGTATTCTTCTGCTCGATGATACCGATAATAGAGCTGAGGGGTGCTATACCGCTCGGTGCTGCTATCGGACTTCCTTGGTGGCTCTCTTATTTTCTGAGCGTTGTGGGAAATATGCTTCCCGTGCCGATAATTTTGCTTTTCGTTAAGGCGGTCATTACTTGGATGGGAAAGTCAAAGGTCAAATTTTTCAATAAAGTAGCTGATTTTCTTAACAAAAGAGTTGAGAAGAGACGCGGACAAATAGAAAAATATTCTTTTTGGGGTGTGTGCTTTTTCGTTGCTGTACCGCTCCCCGTAACAGGTGCTTGGACCGGCTCGCTTGTGGCGGCTATGATCGATATGAAATTTTGGAAGGCGCTTCTTTCTTGCTTACTCGGCGTGATGATCGCGGGTGTGATCATGACGGTAATTTCCTATGGCGCACTTGCTGTGTTTTTCTCATAACTGATAAAAAAACGACCGATTTCAAAAAAACTATTGAAATCGGTCGTGCTTTGTGATACAATATAAAAAAGAATTCTTATCAAGAGTGGCGGAGAGACAGGCTCGATGAAACCACGGCAACCTGCAAGGACGTAAGGTGCTAATTCCGAGTAGATGAGAGACATTGCTCCGTCTGCGTACGGGGCTTTTATTATGTAAAGGAGATTGTGTATAGTGAAGAAACGCAGATCACACACCCCAATGTCTGTCGGCGCTGCGATATTCCTGACTGTTGTTGGCTTGATGTTGGGAACTGTCTTCATTTTTGGTAATCGCTATTGGAGCAAGCCCATACAAAAATCGGACGCAATTCAGCTGACGGCAAACTATGAAGGGTATGAGATAAGGCGTGGATTTACCCGCAACACTGTAAAACAAATTAAAATAGTGCTTTCGGACGGATCAGCGGTGAATGTCGACGGTGCGTGTGTAAGCGATGAAGTTAAGGTGGGGATAGAAGAGCTCCCGAAGGGGACAACTCTGAAAATGCTTGTTCACCCTAACTCGAGTATTGTTTGGGAGCTTAAGCAGGGAGGAAGGATGATACTTCCTTTTGAGGAGGCTCAAAAGGATATTAAAAATGAAAATACAGGCTTTGCCTTCCTTGGCGCGGTTATGTATTTCTGCTCTGCCTGCGGTCTTTGCTCTTTATTTATGCGGTGGATAAGAGCGAGAAAGAGAAAAAAGGTTAGATAAAGGGGTATTTTTGCTTTTTTTAACAGATATTTACCCATTATTTATGTTTAAAATTTGATTATATAAAAGAGGAATTTGAAATGAAAAAGATGCTTTTTACATCAGAATCGGTCACAGAGGGACATCCCGATAAAATAAGTGACAAAATTTCCGATGCGATCCTTGACGAGATACTTTGCCAAGACCCTATGGCACGTGTTGCTTGTGAGACATTCTGTACCACAGGACTTGTGTCGGTTATGGGTGAGATAACTACCAGCGCGTACGTTGACATTCAGAACGTTGTCCGCAATACAGTACGAGAGATAGGCTACACAAGGGCAAAGTTTGGCTTTGACTGCGACAGCTGTGCGGTTATAAGCTCGATACACGAGCAGTCTCCCGATATTGCTCTGGGAGTTGACAAGTCCCTTGAAGCGAAAGAGGGCGCAGAGGGTGACGAGTTTGACACGGGAGCGGGTGACCAGGGGCTTATGTTCGGCTATGCTTGTGACGAGACCGAGGAGCTTATGCCTCTTCCGATATCCCTTGCCCACAAGCTCGCACTCAGACTTACCGAGGTCAGAAAGAACGGCACTCTTGATTATCTCCGTCCCGACGGTAAAACTCAGGTGACTGTTGAATACCACGACGGAAAGCCCGTTCGTGTTGACACCGTCGTTATTTCCTCTCAGCACAGTGACGCGGTCGAGCTCTCAAAGATAAGAGATGATGTTATAAGAGAGGTAATAGTACCCACAGTTCCCGCAGAGCTTCTTGATGAGGCTACAAAGATATACGTTAACCCCACGGGAAGGTTCGTTGTTGGCGGACCTGCGGGTGATACGGGACTTACGGGAAGAAAGATAATCGTTGACACCTACGGCGGATACGCGCGTCACGGCGGAGGAGCTTTTTCGGGTAAAGACCCCACAAAGGTAGACCGTTCGGCTTCCTACGCGGCAAGATACGTTGCGAAGAATATAGTTGCGGCAGGACTAGCCAATAAGTGCGAGGTACAGGTGGCATACGCCATAGGCGTTGCAAGACCCGTATCTGTAATGATAGATACTTTTGGTACGGCAAAGGCTGACGAGGAAAAGATCGCCGCCGCGGCAGACAAGCTCTTTGACTTCCGCCCCGCGGCAATAATCAAGAAGTTCGACCTCAGAAGACCGATATACTGCGATCTTGCGGCATACGGTCATATGGGAAGGACCGATATAGACATTCCGTGGGAGAAGACCGACCTCGCAGAGGCGCTTCGCGCGGAGGTCCTGAAATAATCTTATAATACGCAAATGCTCATCGAGGTGGCGATCTTTCTTGACGGGAATCAGTCGGAGAATGAGGCTTCGGTGAGCATTTTAGATTTTTTGAAAGGAGGCATTATGGAGAATATCGGTGAGAAGGAAAGCTCGGGGCTTATACGGTTTGAGGGAAGCGTTGAGCACGTGATATACTCAAATGAGGAAAACGGATACGCTATCTGCGATATGGCTGTGGCGGGAGATGAAATAATAACTATAGTCGGAATAATGCCTCTTATAAGCGCGGGGGAAAATCTTGAGGTCTTTGGACGCTGGACGCACAATCCCAAATACGGAAGACAGTTCAACGTTGAGAGATATGAGAAGCTATTACCTGCCGACACCGCGTCGATATTGCGTTATCTTGCCTCGGGAACTATCAAGGGTATAGGCCCTAAGACGGCGCAGAGGATAATTGACAAGTTTGGAGAGGACTCCTTTGACGTTATTGAAAATCACCCCGAGTGGCTTTCGGAGATAAAGGGTATCTCGCCAAAGCTTGCGCGGGAGATCTCTGAGAGATTCAAGGAGCAGGCGGGAATGCGCTCCACAATGATGTTTTTCCGCAATTATTTCGGAGCTACCCTTACCGTTAAGATCTATAAGCGCTGGGGAAGCGCGTCGGTGGACGTGGCAAAGAAAAATCCTTACAGACTTTGCAACGAAATAGACGGTATCGGATTTGAAAAGGCGGACGCTATGGCGTTTGAGCTTGGGGTGGCAAACGACAATTTTGACAGGATAATCAGCGGTATCCGATATGTCCTTTCGCAGAATTCGGCTCAGAACGGTCACACCTGTCTTCCGAGGAGTAAATTGAGCGAGGGAACTGCCCGTCTTCTCGGTGTTGATGGAGAAATGGCAGATGAGGCGATCTCAAGTATGCTGAAGAGCGGAGATCTGAGATATACCCTTCGAGAAGGTGAACAGATGATCTATGAGGCGGCTGCTTACGATGCGGAAAAGTATATTGCCGCAAAGCTCGTGCAGATAGACAAGATGTGCTCGGCGGTCTCGCTTCCCGATATCGACAGATTTATTGAGCGCGAGGAGTCACAGAATGGGATAAGCTATGCCTCAAAGCAGAAGATAGCTATTTCCGACGCTCTCAGATACGGTGTTATGGTGCTGACGGGAGGACCCGGAACGGGTAAGACCACCGTCGTTAAGGCTTTGATACATATTTTTGACAGTATGGGCTTTGATATAGCTCTCGCCGCCCCTACGGGAAGAGCGGCAAAGAGACTTTCGGAGTCGACCTCTATGGAGGCGAAGACGATACACCGACTTCTCGAGATGAATTATTCCGAGGGCTCTGTGCCTGTGTTCAATAGAAACGAGTTCGATCAGCTTGAGGAGAGCGTTATAATCATCGACGAGGCGTCGATGATAGACAGCGCCCTTATGATGGCGCTTCTCAAGGCGGTGAAGCCCGGGGCGAGGCTCATAATCATAGGTGACTCGGATCAGCTGCCATCTGTCGGCGCGGGAAATATTCTCAGGGATATTATAGACAGCGAAAGATTTTCTGTTGTCAGACTTGACGAGATCTTCCGTCAGGCGCAGAAGAGCCTGATAGTCACAAATGCCCACGCCATAAATGAGGGAGAATACCCGAGGATAGACATAAAGGACAATGATTTCTTCTTCCTTCACAGAGACGGAGACCGAACCATAGCCGCAACCCTGGCGGATCTTTACAAGAATAGACTGCCGAGGAGCTACGGCGAGGAAATAAAGCAGGGAATTCAGGTCATAACCCCATCGAGAAAGGGCGAGGCGGGATCTGAAAATCTCAATATTATCCTACAGAGCGCTATCAACCCCAAGACTCCCGATAAAAAGGAATACAAATTCCGCGAGGTGGTTTTCCGAGAGGGAGACCGTGTGATGCAGACCAAAAACAATTACGATATCAATTGGTACAGAGATGCCGATAACAAGGACGGTTACGGTGTATTCAACGGGGATATCGGAATCATAAAACGGATAGATCTTCGCGAGAGCTATATGGAGATACATTTCGATGAGAGGGTTGTCAATTACGATTTTTCGCTTCTCGACGAGCTTGAACACGCCTATGCCATAACGGTGCATAAGAGTCAGGGAAGTGAATATCCCGTAGTCCTTATGCCTATGTGTACCGCAGCGCCGATGCTTCATACGAGAAATCTTCTTTACACAGCGGTGACAAGAGCCCAGAGAATGGTCGTGCTTGTTGGAAGAGAGGATATTATGAAGCGAATGGTGGACAACAACCGTCAGTCGATGAGATATACGGGACTTTGCGAAAGACTCAGAGAGGACAGCAAATGAGGATAACTGAGTTTCTGGACAGATTTGTGTTTACCAGAAAATGTGTGGCGTGCTCCGAGCTTTTGAGCTATGATATGCGACGCGAGGCCTTCTGCGATAAGTGTCGAGCTCAGTGGGAAAAAGCCAAGACCGAGGAGTGCGCAAGATGCGGTATGGCGGTCTGCGAATGCTCGTGTATGACAAAGACCCTTTCGGAGTCTGGAGCGATATGTCATAAAAAGGCGGTGTTTTATTCCTCCTATAAGCCGATACAGCATAACCTTATTATGTTTCTGAAGCACAACAGTACGCCACGTGTTGCGGGATTTGTTGCAGGTCAGCTTGCTCATATACTGAAGAGCGACGCTGAGCTCCCTCAGATCAGCAGTGAGGATACTGTCGTCACATTTGTTCCGAGGAGCAGGAGCGCAATACTCAAATACGGTCACGATCAGTCCGAGATGCTCGCAAAGGAGCTTGCGGAGAGATGTGAGCTGCCATTTGAGGTATTGCTCGAGCGCAAAAAGGGAGGCAAGGTGCAAAAGAAGCTGAACGCCAAGGAGAGAGCTAAAAACGCGAGGAAGCTATATTCACTGTCGGTTCGTGACGAGAATGTCAAGGGGCGGACGGTGGTGCTCGTTGACGATATCGTTACCACGGGCGCAAGTATGGCGGCGTGTGTTTCGCCTCTTGTAAAGGCGGGAGCGAGGTACGTTGTCTGTCTCTCTGTGGCAACGACAGAACTTCGCAAATAAAGACGAAATAATCTATTGCAATTTTTTGTATGTCGGTGTATAATATAATTACGGGAAACCGAATTTCAGGATAAGGAACGGTCGGATGTTTAATTTAAAGGCAAAACAGTTTTTTTCTAAGGACATAGGAATAGATCTCGGTACAGCTACCGTTCTTGTTTACGTTGAGGGAAAGGGGATCGTTCTCAACGAGCCCTCGGTGGTGGCGGTGAATACCGATACCGATATGATAACCAAGGTAGGAAAGGATGCTCAGGCAATGCTCGGGCGAAATCCCGAAAATATAAACGTTGTAAGACCTCTCGAAAACGGAGTTATAAGTCAGTACGACGTGACCCAGAAGATGATCCAGCATTTTATCCGCAGAGCCTGTGGAACGGCGGTATTTCAGCCGAAGGTGGTTATCTGTATTCCCACGGGTATCACCGAGGTCGAGGAAAAGGCGGTGATCGACGCGGGAACTCAGGCGGGAGCGAGAAAGACCTTTCTGCTCGAAGAGCCCGTCGCGGCAGCTCTCGGCGCGGGAATAGATATCTTCAGCCCCACGGGGCATATGGTGGTCGATATCGGCGGAGGTACGACCGACGTTGCGGTGATATCCCTCGGAGGTATTGTTGTTTCCAAGTCTATCAAGGTGGCGGGAAACAAATTCGATGCCGCGATAATGAGATATATGCGCAGAAAGCATAACGTTATAATCGGCGAGAGGACCGCGGAGCAGGTCAAAATGAGGATCGGCGCTGTCTATGAGCACGCCGTCGCAAAGGAATACGACGTCAAGGGAAGATGTCTGCTTCAGGGACTTCCGAAGGTGGTAAAGGTATCCTCAAAGGAGATGCTTGAGGCTATGATGGAGCCGATCACCGACGTGCTTGACGCCATATATGCCGTTATTGAAAATACACCTCCTGAGCTTATAGGCGATATTCTGAAAACGGGAATCGTTCTTACGGGAGGCGGAAGTCAGCTTTACGGCTTTGATAAGCTCATCGGGGAGCTTACGGGGATCAAAACAAGGGTCGCCGAAAATCCCGAGCTCTGCGTTGTTAAAGGAACGGGCAGAGCACTTAAATATCTTGATGATATGCCCGAGGGAATACTCGACCTTTCAAGAGTACGTCCAAGTGTGAGAGAGGCGGTTTCCGCAAGGTCGGGCGCTAACAGAGGAAAACGATGAATTTTACAACTCTATCAAAATACCCCTTTTTGCTTGAATATTTTTCCGATATATCAGCGATACCGAGAATGTCCTATCACGAGGAAGGTATTGCCGAATATATCTGTGATCTTGCGGCAAAAAAGGGGTATGAGTTTTATAAGGACAGCGCTAACAACGTGCTGGTGAACGTCCCTGCCACAAAGGGATACGAAAAGTGTGAGCCGATAATGCTCCAGGGTCATACCGATATGGTATGCGAGAAGGAAAACGGAGTCGAGCACGATTTTCTCCGTGACGGTATTGAGCTCTATGAGGAAAACGGATTTTTGAAGGCAAGGGGAACTACCCTCGGAGGTGACGACGGGGTGGCTGTCATCATAATGATGGCGCTTATTGACGGCAGAATAGCCGAGCACCCCACCGTTCAGTGTCTCTTTACCACCGCTGAGGAGGTGGGACTTGACGGGGCTAAGGCGTTTGATTACAGCAGGATCTTTGCGCGAAAGGCTATCAATATAGACAATTCCAACGAAAAAAATCTTATAGTCGGCTGCTCGGGCGGTATTAGAAGCGACCTGTGCTTTAAGATAAGGTATGCCGAGCGAAGCCGAGCTCGGGGCGTTAAGATAACGGTGGGCGGTCTTATGGGCGGTCACTCGGGGGAGAATATCGGAGAGGGAAGGCAGAATTCGAATATTATTGCCCTCGGACTTTTGAAAAGGCTTATCTCTGACTCTTGTACGGAGCTTGTGTCGATCTGCGGAGGCTCGAAGGATAACGCAATACCTCGTTCTACTGAGGCTTTGATGCTTACAGATGATATTTCCGAGGTGGCTCGGATATGCAATGAGGTCGAGAATTCTCTGAGACCTTCGCTTATTGAGCTTGACAGAGGTTTTTATATATCCTGCGAGTCGGTTGACCTGAGTGCTGATAAGGTAGTGGAGAGCGGGTTTGCTCTTGCACTTATCGAGCTTCTTCTCGACATCAAAAACGGTGTGCTGAAGATGAGTGAGGATATAGAGGGGCTCGTTGAATTTTCGAGGAATTTTGCGGTGATAGCTACAGATAACGATACCTTGAGGGTCTGCTTCTCGTCGCGCTCCGCGAAAGACGAGCAGATAGATGAGTCTGTTTCGGAGCTTATCTCAAAAGCCGAGCGCCTTGACGGCGAGGTGAGCCACAGAGGTCGCTATCCCGGTTGGGATTATTCGGGGGATTCTCCTCTTGCGGACAGATATATCGAGGTTGCAAGGCGGGTCTGCGGACTCGAGGTGGAGAAGACCATTATCCACGCGGGGCTTGAATGTGGACTTATGAAGCAGGCTATACCAACCCTTGAGATGATATCCTGCGGACCGAACTGTCCCGATCTTCATTCGCCGAGTGAGCGGCTTGAGATCGCCTCCCTTGACCGTGTGTTTGAAATAATAAGCGAGATGCTTAAAATAAAGGAGAATTGAAAAATGTACAAAATTTACAAGACAGTGCTGTGCAGTCCTGTGGACTATGCGGCTGAGGAACTGAAAAAGTATCTTCGTATGATGATGCCTATGTGCGGTGAGGTCGAGATAGGCTATGATCCCGAGGCTAAAGAGGGCTTCAGGCTGTGTCTTATGCAGGATCTTGGACTTGACGTGTCGGATGCTGAGGACACCGCTCTTGATGATATTTTATTCATTGACGCCGATGATCGGGGCGGTATTATCGCGGGTGATAATCCACGAAGCGTTCTTCTTGCAGTCTACGAGTACCTGAGACAGCAGGGCTGCCGTTGGCTTTTCCCCGGCAGTGACGGAGAGTTTATTCCTATGGTCGAAGGCTTGAAGCCTATAAAATACCGCCATAAGCCCTCCTGCCGTTACAGAGGGCAGTGTAATGAGGGCGCTGAATATCAGGACAATATGATAGAGGCAATTGAATTCACGCCCAAAATAGGACTTAACATATTTATGCTTGAGTTTAAGATACCCAGCGTGTATTACAAAAGATATTATAACCATATGCATAATCAGGATAACCGTCCGCCCGAGCCTGTATCGTATGAAACTATTCTTCAGTGGAAGCGCGAGTGCGAGGCTGAGATAGCTAAACGCGGACTTGAGTTCCACGATATGGGTCACGGCTGGAGTGCCGATCCCTTTGGAATAGACTCGGCAAAGCGTTGCGATGATGGATATACCGAGGAGGAGCTGGTTTCGGAGGAAGCAAGAAAATATCTGGCTTTGCGTAACGGTGAGCGTAATCTTGTTCACGGAATCCCGAATCATACTCAGTTTTGTATGTCTAACGATGAAGCGCGTAATAAGGTTGTAAGATACATAGCGGACTACTCTGAGAGGTCGTCAAACGTTGACTTTATGCACGTGTGGCTTGGTGACGCCTTTAACAATCACTGTGAGTGTGAGGCTTGTCAGAAGAAGACACCCTCCGATTGGTACGTTATAATGCTCAATGAGCTCGATGCCGAGCTGACTCGCAGAAAGCTTGGAACAAAGATCGTATTTATCGCGTATACCGACACTATGTGGGCGCCTCTTGAAGAGAAGATAAAGAACCAGAGCAGATTTACTCTTTTGTTTGCGCCTATATCGAGAAGCTACGTAAAGTCGCTTGAAATAAGCGCGGAGGGCTGCAAGACTTCGCCGTACGTCAGAAACGCGAACGTTCCGCCTCGCGATATCGGCACTTGCTTTGCGTATCTTGATGAGTGGAAGAAGATGTGGAAGGGTGATATACTCTCCTATGAGTATCATTTCTGGTATCATCAGTATTTCGACGTTGGCGGCACGGCTATCTCCAAGGTTATAAACGACGATATCAAAGCCTATAAGGCAAACAGTGTCAACGGTGTTATTCAGGACGGCTCACAGCGCTCCTTCTTCCCCACGGGACTTGCCTTTTATACCTATGCGAGAAGTATGTACGATATATCGCTCAGCTATGAGGAGATAGAGGAGGAGTATTTCTCTTGCGCCTTTGGAGAGGACTGGAGAGATTTCCGCGACTATCTTGATACACTCGGAAGGACATTTGACAATAAATACCTTGAGGGGCAGGCTTCCTCTGACATTAACCGTTCGCCCTACTACAATCCCGACCACGTTGAGGATCTCAAGAGGGTCAGGGAGATAACGGCAAAGGGAAGAGAGCTTATTGAGGCGCATTACAATATGCCGTACAGAATTCAGACGGCGTCGGTACGTATCCTTGAGAGACACGCGAAATTCGCAGAGCTCTTTGCCGATGCGCTTATCCCGAAGGCGCTTGGTGATGACGATAGAGCCGACGAGCTTCGATATAAGATGGCTTCCGAGATGGGTAAAGAAGAGGCATATATGGAGAGATGCTACGATCACGGACTCGCATTTTACGCCATCAACAGAATATTCTCGAAAAAGACACAGTCTATTATTTATTAAAAAACCGAGCTGCGGCAAATGATTTAACCCATTTGCCGCAGTTTCGAGGTTTAGTATATTTTTTGCAAAAAAAAAAGAAAAAATATAAAGAAAAAGTAAAAAAACACTTGACAAGAGAGAAAGCTTGTGATATAATGTATCACGCTGCGGACGAAAGAAAGCACATCGAAAAAATTTTTAAAAAACTTTTCAAAAAAGGGTTGACAAAATGAAAACGGTGTGATATAATAACAAAGTCGCCGCAAGGAGAACATGGGAGCATAGCTCAGTTGGGAGAGCATCTGCCTTACAAGCAGAGGGTCATAGGTTCGAGCCCTATTGTTCCCACCATGTTGGCCCGGTAGTTCAGTTGGTTAGAACGCTAGCCTGTCACGCTA
>SVSX01000050.1 GCA_015064085.1 Oscillospiraceae bacterium
CAGGTAAGGCAATCGGCAAGAAGAACCTTGCAGAGATCGCTATGTCCTACGGCTACGTATACGTTGCACAGGTTGCAATGGGCGCTGATATGAACCAGCTCCTCAAGGCTCTCACAGAGGCTGAGGCTTACAACGGTCCTTCGATCATCATCGGCTACGCTCCTTGTGAGATGCACGGTATCAAGGGCACAATGCAGAACTGCCAGCTCGAAATGAAGAAGGCAGTTGAGGCCGGTTACTGGCAGATGTTCCGCTTCAATCCCGCTGCTAAGGCAGAGGGCAAGAACCCCTTCACGCTCGACTCTAAGGAGCCTACAGCAAGCTACGTTGACTTTATCAAGTCTGAAAACCGTTACGCTCGTCTTGTACAGACCGCTCCCGAGAAGGCAGAAGAGCTCTTCGCTCAGGGTGAGGCTAACGCAAAGGCTAAGTACGAGAGACTCAAGAAGTTCACAGCACTTTACGAATAATATAATAAGTAAAGACCATAAGGTCGGCAAGAGAACTCACGTTCCCTTGCCGACCGCTTTTTTTTTTGAAAAAAATAAAAAATATTTGCATAAACTATTGCAATTTGGTATAAACTATGATATAATAAACGCACGATATAGTTTTTAATACTACTTTTAAAAGAGAGGAATAATATATGACGCGTACAAGGATAAAAGACAGAGTGCTCCCGACCTACACAAAGGGTGAGGAGATATTCAATATGGTTACCCACATAGTGGGAGGAGCTATAGGGGCGGCGACACTTGTGCTGTGCGTTATCATAGCCGCTCTCAAGGGAAGTGTTTCGGGCGTTATCTGCGGCGCTGTGTTCGGAGCGTCGATGATAACACTTTACACGATGTCGAGCATATATCACGGACTCAGGACCAACACCTCGAAGAAGGTATTTCAGGTCATCGATCACTGTACCATATATTTTCTTATAGCGGGTACGTACACACCTATGCTGATCTGCGGACTCGCGAAGACAGCGCCGGTGGCGGCTTGGATAATTTTCGGGATCGTGTGGGGACTTGCAGCGCTTGCTACAACACTGA
The DNA here is from genome assembly GCA_015064085.1 of Oscillospiraceae bacterium. Taxonomy (GTDB): domain Bacteria; phylum Bacillota; class Clostridia; order Oscillospirales; family CAG-272; genus HGM12713. The sequence goes on from SVSX01000050.1 coordinate 1,050, forward strand.
CGGCTATTGACCTCAAAAAATATAAGGTATTCAGTATGATCTGCTACGTGGGAATGGGCTGGGCGATACTTTTTTCTATCAAATCGATGTACTACGCCCTCGGACCTGTGGGCTTCTGGCTTCTTCTCGGAGGCGGCATTGCCTACACGGGCGGCATAGCCTTTTATAAGCTCGGACAGAACAAAAAATATTTTCACGCGATCTTTCATATCTTCACGCTCCTCGGAAGTGCGCTCCACGCCCTTTGCGTGATGTTTTACGTTCTTTAAGGAGGTAGTGCTTTGGATAAACGAAAGGTCATATATTATAGCGACGAGCTGAACGACGAATTTTCATTGGCTGAGATAACCCCGAGGGAGATCGGTGCTGACTATATATATTGCCACGACACGGCATTTAAGGCATTTACCCATTTTTTCTGGTACAGAGTGGTGGCTATGCCGATAGCTTTTCTATATACCAAGCTCCGCTTTTCTCATAGGATAGTGGGCGGTGAGAAGCTCGGGGAATATAAAAAGGGCGGATATTTCATTTACGGAAACCACACGCAGGATATAGGCGACGCATTTATCCCAAATATGCTGAATAAAAAAAGGGATAAATACGTAGTGGTACACCCAAATAACGTATCTATTCCCGTCATAGGAAGGGTAACCCCCTCCCTTGGCGCACTGCCTATTCCCGACGACAGAGAGGCATACAGAAATTTTCTTGACGCGATCGACAGAAGGATCTCCGAGGGGAAGGCGGTAGTCATATACCCCGAGGCGCATATCTGGCCCTATTATACAGGGATACGCCCCTTTGGCGACACATCCTTTCACTATCCCGCAAAGAGCGGCGCGGCGGTCTTCTGCTTTACGAATACCTATATGAAAAGAAGATTTTCAAAAGAGCCGAGGATCGTGACCTACGTCGACGGTCCGTTTTTCCCGAATGAGGAGCTTCCTTTGAGAGAGAGAAGAAGGGAACTGAGAAACAGAGTTTACGAGACTATGAGGATGAGAGCCGAGCTCTCGGACACAGTTAAGATAAAATACATCAAAAGAGAAAAGAAAGATGACTAATATACTGTTTTGCGGAAACAGCGGCGTTTTTGACGGAGTGATCTGCTGCGCCCTGTCAATACTTAAAAGGACGGCATCAAAAGAGCCCTTCTGCTTTTATCTTTTCACAATGGATGTGTCACACCTGAAGGAGAGCTACACCCCTATTGACGATAGACAGGTCGCCTTCCTCAGGGAGATCGTGAGGGAATATAACCCCGAGAACAGAGTGATAAAGGTGGACGTAACAGAGCTTTATATGAATGAATTTTCGGGCTGTCCAAACGAGGGAGCTTATTGCTCTCCCTACACGCTCATAAGGCTTTTTGCCGACAAGGTGAGCGAGATCCCCGACAAGATACTTTACCTTGACGTGGATATTATGTTTAACAGAGATATATCCCTTCTTTACGACACCGATGTTGAAGGGTATGAATACGCCGCCGCAAGGGATCACTACGGAAAATATCTCATAAGCCCAAATTATATAAACGCGGGGGTGCTGCTCCTCAATATGAAGGAGATCCGCAAAAGCGGTCTTCTCGCAAGAGCCCGTGAGCTGATAAAGACCAAAAAGCTCACCTTTGCCGACCAGAGCGCCATAATAAGGTCAACGACAAAAAAGAAGATGCTTCCTCAGCGCTTCAACGATCAGAAATTTCTTCACAGCCACACGGTGGTGCGACATTTTTCAAAGAGACTTTTCTGGCTGCCCTATCCCCATACCGACAACGTGAAGCAGTGGCAGGTAAGCCGAGTGCATAAGATATTCGGATACTATTGCTTCGACGATATTCTTTATGAATACATCTACCTTATAAAAAGATACCAAAAGGAGGACTGAAAAGTGTCAGAAAAAATAATTCCGATCTTTTACGCCTGTGACGACAGCTTTGTTAAATACACGATAGTTTCACTTCATTCTATGATAAAAAACGCCTCGAAAGGGCGCAAATACCGTGTTCATATCCTACATACCGCTATCAGCGACGAGATGCGGGAGCATCTCGCGGCTCTCCGCAACGACAGCTTTGAGATCACGTTTGTGGACGTTACCGAAAATCTTGAAGCGATCGCGGAAAAGCTGCCAATACGCGATTATTATTCAAAGACTACCTACTACAGACTTTTCATCGCCGAGCGCTTTCCCGAGTACCAAAAGGCGATCTATATAGACAGTGACACCGTGGTGCAGGGAGACATCAGTGAGCTTTACGACACCGACATAAAGGACGCCTACGTGGGGGCTTGTCACGAGCAGGCAATGGTGCAGGTCGACGAATACGGCACGTATGCCGAGAAGGTAGTCGGCGTTTCGAGATATAATTTCTTCAACGCGGGAATGATACTTATTAACTGTGAGCTTTTCAGAATACGCTTTGTTCTTGACAAGTTTATTCAGTATCTGCACACCTATAATTTTGTGGTGACTCAGGACGAGGATTATCTCAACCTTATCTGTAAGGATCACGTTTTCTGGTTCGACCAGCGCTGGAATACCGAGATATTCGGGGATATTCCGTATCCTATCGAAGAGGCAAAGATACTTCACTATATAATGACGAGTAAGCCTTGGCATTATGCCGATTGCAGACACGGCGATATCTTCTGGAAATACGCCCGCGAGACATCGGTGTTTGATAAAATAGAGTCGGTGCTCAACTCCTATACCGACGAGGAGAGGGCGCGTGACGCGAAGAGCTGTGACGATCTGCTTCGGCTTGCCGTCAAGGAGACTCACCGTGAGGACAATTACCTCAACAGAGTCAACAAGCTGAACCGCGCCCGTGACAGAGTTGAGATACTCAACAAGATAGAGGAATACGAGCGTCTCGGCAAATTCGACGTTGACGTTGAGGAAGATCCCCCCTCAAAGACACTTATGCCCGAGGACATCGACTACCTGAAGCGCAACGTTCTGGACAAATTAAAGACCAAGGTCGCCTTTCGGGTGGCGCGAAGCTTTGTAAACAATCTCGTTGACGAAAAGAAGCTGATAATCAAGGAGATAAAGGGGATAGAAAATTTCAAGGCGCTGGAGAGCGGCGCGGTCATAACCTGCAACCACTTTAACGCATTTGACAGCTTTGCGATACAGATGGCATACGAGGCGGCGGAGCAGAACGACAGGACATTTTACAGAGTCATAAGAGAAGGGAACTATACGAGTTTTCCGGGCTTTTACGGCTTTCTTATGCGCCACTGCAATACTCTGCCTCTTTCCTCAAACCAAAAGACACTGAGAAAATTCATTGCCGCTACCGACCAACTCCTAAAGGAGGGTAATTTCGTGCTGGTATATCCCGAGCAGAGTATGTGGTGGAATTACCGCAAGCCCAAGCCGCTTAAGGAGGGGGCGTATCAGTTTGCCGTGAAGAATGACGTGCCTGTGCTTCCGTGCTTCATAACAATGAAGGATTCCGACATTATTGGAGAGGACGGCTTTTTCGTTCAGGAGTACACCATTCATATCGGTAAGCCGATATATCCCGATCCCACACTCAAGCGTCGGGAGAGGATAGCGAAGATGATGGAGGAGAACTCGGAGATCTGGAAAAATATCTACGAGGAGGAATATCAGATACCTCTGTCGTACAGCACCGAGACAGCATAAAAAATTCCCACAGACCATTTCGGTCTGTGGGAATTCATTTGTATGACAAAAGTGACTATTTTTTTGTCGACTTGCAGACTGTAACGATATAACCGTTTACGTTGTTTCCGCTTACCTCGTAGCTGTATTTGACGGGTACTTGGATCTCTGTGGTATCACCCGTAGAGTCAAAGTAATATACCTCGTAGGTCTTTCCGTCAGCCGCCTTGACGGTGAGTGTGTCAACACCGTACTTGTAGGTGGTTCTGAGGAGCTCGATGTACTCCTCAAGGCAGAGGTAATTGTTGTACATATAGGTTGCGTGAGCAGGTCCGACGTATCTGAATACGTTTGCGAAATCCTCAACGCCCGTGATGTTTGAGTAGTTCTTTCCCGCGTTCTTAGCGGTGGAGTCCGCGGGAACGTTGTCGGGATATCTCACGATAAATCCGTATTTATGAGCGTTCTCGTAGAGCCAATCGTACTTGCCGTTAAGGGACGCATCGTTGATGTCAACGTAGTTTCCATCGGTGGCGTCTCTCATTTCAAAGGACATACCCGTGTGGAAATCGCTGAATCCGCCGGGAGTGCCGTTGGCAAGTGCCTCCTGCGCCTCGAAGCTGCGGTATGCTGTGATAACTACCACATTCGCGGAAGAAACGTTTTTATAGAGATCGTTCATCATAGTGTCGAAGGCGGTGAGCGCCTGAGAATCGGCTCTGAGCGAACCGTCTCTCAGTCCGTAGACTCTACCCGTGGAGGGGAAGGCAACTACCGACTTGCCCTCGAATACGTACTGATGATCTCTGTTTACAAGGATAAGACTTCCCGAGTTGATATCTGCCTTGGTGACCGTTTCGGGAACGTATCCTGCATTTGTGTTTGTGCCTTCACCGTCCTGCGGTGTTGTGTCGGGAGCTTTGGGCTTCACGACCTGAGCAATGAGAAGCGCGGAAAGTGCCAGAACAATAAGAATAATGGTGACGTAGATAAGCATAACGACCGTTTTTCTCTGCTTCTGACGGGCAGATCCGCTTTTTCCTATGCCGATTTTTTTCATCGGGAAATCCTCCTTTATAGTATTGTTTTGATTTTGTAAGATCACTCAGCGTCCTTGATCGAGAAGTCCATTCTGCCCTTCTTATCAAGACCGATGTACTTGACCTTGACTGTGTCGCCGAGCTTGAGAACGTCCTCGACCTTGTCTATTCTTGTCTTTGCGATCTTGGAGATGTGGACCATACCCTCCTTGCCGGGAGCGTACTCGACGAAGCAACCGAACTCCTTGATTCCTGTGACCGTACCTGTGTAGACAGCGCCTACCTCAGGCTCGAATACGATAGCGTCGATCATAGACTTAGCGATGTTTGCGCTTTCAGCGTTGATAGCCGCGATGCAGATAGTACCGTTGTCGTCGATATCGACCTTAGCGCCCGAATCGGCAACGATCTTCTGAATAACAGCTCCGCCCTTACCGATGACCTCACGGATCTTATCGGGATCGATCTTGAAGGTCGTCATCTTGGGAGCGTACTTGGATACCTCAGCTCTGGGAGCGGGGATAGCCTTGAGAAGTACCTCGTCGATGATGTAGTCGCGACCAACGTGTGTCTGCGCGAGAGCAGCCTTGATGATCTCGGGTGTAAGACCGTCTATCTTAAGGTCCATCTGGATAGATGTGATACCCTTGTGAGTACCCGCTACCTTAAAGTCCATATCGCCGTAGAAGTCCTCAAGACCCTGAATGTCGAGCATTGTATCCCAGCTTCCGTCCTCAGCGGTGATAAGTCCGCAGGAGATACCCGCAACGGGAGCTTTTATCGGAACACCCGCGTCCATAAGCGCGAGGGTAGATCCGCAAACCGAGCCCTGAGAGGTCGAGCCGTTAGAGGAAACGACGTCGGATACGAGGCGGATAGCGTAGGGGAACTCCTCGGGAGAGGGAAGAACGGGAACGAGAGAACGCTCAGCGAGAGCGCCGTGACCGATCTCACGTCTTCCGGGGCTTCTTGTGGGCTTAGCTTCACCTGTGGAGAAGCCGGGCATATTGTAGTGATGCATATATCTCTTTTCGGTTTCATTGTCGATACCGTCGAGCATCTGAGCCTCAGAGAGTGTGCCGAGGGTAGCTACTGTGAGTACCTGAGTCTGACCTCTTGTGAAGAGACCCGAGCCGTGCGCTCTGGGAAGGAGACCGACCTCGCTTCCGAGGGGACGGATCTGATCCATTCTTCTTCCGTCAACTCTCTTCTTATCAACAAGAAGCCAACGGCGGACGATCTTCTTCTGGATCTTGTAGATGAGCTCGTCCATCATAGTGGGAAGGTCGGGATATTCCTCTCCGAACTTCTCGAGTATTGCGTCGGTTATCGGAACTACCTTCTCGTCGCGGACGTTCTTGTCGTCTGTGTCGAGAGCCTCCATCATATCCTTCTCGCAGAAGTCGAAGATCTTGTCGAACATATCGTGGTCAAGCTCGCAAGAGGGATACTCGAACTTGGGCTTGCCGATCTCGTCAACGATAGCGTTTATGAACTCGAGGAGATCCTTGATCTCTCTGTGCGCGAGCATAATAGCCTCGTACATTGTGTCGTCATCGACCTCGTTAGCGCCTGCCTCAATCATAACTACCTTCTCGGTGGAAGCGGCAACTGTGAGCTGAAGGTCGCTCTTCTTCTGCTCAGCCTCTGTGGGGTTAACGACGAACTTGCCGTCAACAAGACCGATGAAAGCGCCGCCGATAGGACCGTTCCACGGAATATCGGAGATAGAGAGAGCAACGGAAGCACCGATCATAGCGGTGATCTCGGGTGAGCAGTCGGGGTCAACAGACATAACTGTGAGTGTGAGCGCAACGTCGTTTCTCAGATCCTTGGGGAAGAGAGGACGAATGGGGCGGTCGATAACACGGGAGGTGAGGACAGCCTTCTCAGAGGGCTTACCTTCTCTCTTGAGGTAACCGCCGGGGATCTTTCCCGCAGCGTACATTCTCTCGTCGTAGTCAACCGAGAGGGGAAGGAAATCGATTCCGTCACGGGGCTTTGCGGACGCGGTAGCGCAGCAAAGGAGCGCGGTCTCTCCGTAGCGGATGAGCACGGAGCCGTTTGCAAGACCTGCCATCTTACCTGTTTCGATAACGAGGGGTCTGCCCGCATAGGTGTAATTGAACACCTTGTAGTTCTTAAACTCGATAGGGGAGCTTATAGCGTTGGACATTTTTTATCCTCCAAATATAATTTATTTATATTTTCCCACAAGGTTTAGCACTTAATTGCGTGTCGCACCTCTGTGCGGCAAACAATTAACTGCTAATCCACAGTGAGAAAAATACATTCAAAACTCTTTAAAAGAGTACGGAGTGAGGAGCGGCATTCACTCCACCCTTCACTCCGACAGCTATTGAAATTACTTTCTGATGTTCAGCTTTGCGATGATCGCGCGGTAACGCTCGATATCGACCTTCTGGAGGTAGCCGAGAAGATTTCTTCTGTGACCAACCATCTTCAGAAGACCACGGCGGCTGTGGTGGTCCTTGTGATTGTTCTTGAGATGCTCTGTGAGATTGTTGATTCTGTAAGTCAGAAGGGCAATCTGCACCTCGGGAGAACCTGTGTCGCCTTCATGTGTGGCATACTGTTCGATAATAGCCTGCTTTTCGTCCTTAAGCATTGTTTTTCACCTCTTATAAATATTTATCAAAGACACAGCAAGCGGTGGGTGAACAACCGATTTGGTTCTTTATCCGCAAACCGAGTCAATGACATCTTTAGCATTATACCACATTACAATTGATTTGTAAATAGTTTTTTTAAGATTTTTCTCAAACTTTTTTATTTTTTCTCCCCGATCGCTTCAAAAAACGACTTTATGTGGCGTTTTGCCACTATCCTCCAGCGGTTTGTGAAATATTATCCTTGACAAGAGGGAGGTTTGCGTTTATAATATATATAGTTTTTAACTCGGAGGTGGAATAACAATGAGTAAGGCTAGTAAAGTCAATAAAAAAATCATTCTTTTTTCAGTAATAGCCGTATTGATCATAGGCGCTGTTGTCGCCCTTGGTGTTCTTTTCTTCGTTCCCGATGAGGAGTATTACACAGAGACCGACGTGGACGGATTTTCCGACGTCAGCTATAACGGTGTCAGCATCGTGAATGCCGACGGCCTCTACTACCTCTTCAAGGATAACGCGAGAATAAGCGACGGATATGAATATATCAAGTCCTTTAACGATTATTACAGCAATTTACGGAACTATCACGAAAAGGGAGCTGAGCTGAAGATATACGATTGGTATCTTGCGAGAGAGGTCGACAGCGATACCTACTATATTCTGAGCTCAGCGGGTGAGAAATACGCCGTCGCGGGAGGAAATTATTCTCTCGTTGAGGTCAAGCTCCCCTTTGTGGTATTCCTTAATAAATCCAGCGGAAGAAAAGCGGTCTTCTCTCTTGACGGTATCGATTCCGATCTTTCGCACAAGGGCTCGAGAGATCTTTCGGTCAAGGAGTTTGACAGTGTGGAATTCGCTTACGCAAACGTAGACACCTCGGATCTTCCCATACGCTATGACGTGATGTACGCTCAGGTCATTGGCGACAAGGTGATAACTCACGTTTATAACGGTGAGGGAAAATATATCACCGAGGGTGAGAAGATACAGAGCTTCTCGACCGACACCGAGGACGGTCTTTCGAGAAATCTTTATTTCTTCAATGCCGACACCGATGCCCTTTATTTCTCGAACGGCTCTATGATAGCCACGAACGTGATGTTCAGAGATATGGGCGAGGGATACGGATACGTTATCTGTGCTGACAAGCCTCTTCCGAAGCCCGATGACGGCGAAGAGGACTCGGGTGATGGCGATGAGCTTCCCGAGGGAGAGGGAGAGCCTGCGGAGACTCCCGCAGAGCCCCCCAAGGCTGTACGTCTCACGGTGTTTACCGACGATAAGAACGTCTTCAGCTTCAGCGCTGAGGAATACGACCTTGAGAGCGTTGTTCACATAGACGGCGCTATCGTTCTTAAGAAGGTCGACGGAAGCGCTGTGACGGCTGTCAACTGCCTGAGCGGCGAGAGCGGGGAATATAAGGAGCTTCACCGCGCCGACCCCACCCTTTTGGTTATGAAGGCGGAATCGGGATATATTTATCTTGACAGATACGCAAGACCTATTATGGAGTCAAGATATGAGGATATGGAAAACGTTCTTGTCTATGAGGACGTAAACATTCTCTTCAGCGCCTCCTTCGCTGCCGACAGAAATAACGTTTCTCGCGAGGATAATCTCTATTACCATATAGCCTCCTTCGGAAAAGCCGTCAAGGAGCTTGAGCTCAAACGCACCGAGACAATGGAAACAGGCGAAAATCACGACGGTGAGATAGGCTGGTTCATTCTGACGGGTGAGGATGGCAAAAAGAAGCTCTTCACACCTCTTGCCGACAACCTCCTTTCGGAGAGCTATGACTCTATCGACACATATACCGAAAGCCGCATCGGATTTGTTATAGGCAGAGACGTGAGAAACAGAAGATACGACGTGATCGACGTATTCACGGGGGCTGTCGTTGCCTCGATCCCCTTCTCGAAGGAGGGCGACGAAAGACTTCAGATATCGTCAAGCGGCTCTAAATACAGCGGAGAGATTGATAAATACAATATTGCCTCTGTTTCCGGTGACCCGAACAGCGTGATACCCCTTGACATAGTTCAGGTGAGGAAGCTCGCGAAGGATAAGACCACCGCTGAGAATATCACCTACTACGCCGTCTACAGAAGCGCGGCTTACGGCGACGAGAATTATCTCGGGGCTAAGCTCTGCTTTACCGAGCTCGGAACAGATTACATTATGAAGGAGTCTTTTGAGCTTAGCGAGTCCTTCGCCCGTAATAATCTCCTGCCCTTTATCACTCCCGCGGGAGCGCAGATATACTCCTTTGACGCCGAAAAGAAGCTCGTGCGTCTGGGTGAGACCGAATATGAGATCGACTCTCTTGTTTCGGATACCGACAGCGAGAAGCTCTATTTCAGAATAACTAACGGCTGCGGCGGCTACGGCTTAGCCAATATCGACGGAAGCGTGATAATTTCTCCCGTCTATGAGTCGATCGGGAACACGGTAAACGGCGAATATATTACCGCTCGACGCGGTGATGCCTACGGTATCCTCAGAATGGAGGAGAGCGGAGTTACGGTGGCTGTTGATTTTGTCTACTCGGGCATCAGCGCTTTGGTTGACGGAGGCTTCTGGGCTTACAATTCCAACAACGATTACGTGTTTATCCACAACGGTAGGATCGAGATCAGAAAGCCTGTTTCCAACAAATCGATAACGGTATATAACTACGTTCAGGACGAGAACGGCACAAGAGTATATGAGGACAAGGGACTCAGCTACGGCGGATCTTACTATTTCCACAAAGCTACCTACCCTCAGAAGCTGAACGTGAAGCTTGATCTTGGTGAAAAATACAGATAATTAACAAACAGATGTGGGCTGTCTCAAATCATTTGAGACAGCCCATTGTATCATTGCATATTATAAAAGATTTGCTATATCCTTGACGAGTCGCTCGGTCTTTGCCCAGCCGATGCAGGGGTCGGTTATCGATTTTCCGTAAACTCCCTCGCCTATCTTCTGAGCGCCGTCCTCAAGGTAGCTTTCTATCATAAAGCCCTTGACGTAGCTCTTTATGTCCTCGGAATGTCGGCAGGCGTGAAGTACCTCCTTGCAGATCCTCTCCTGCTCAAGATATTTCTTGCCCGAGTTCGCGTGGTTGGTGTCGACGATCAGCGCCATATTTTGGAGTTCTCTTGCCTTGTACTCATTGTAAAGATGGATAAGGTCCTCAAAATGGTAGTTGGGCATTGACTCACCGTGCTTGGTCACGTATCCGCGGAGTATCGCGTGAGAGAGGGGATTTCCCTTTGAGACACATTCCCAGCCTCTGTAAAGGAAGGTGTGGGAGTGCTGAGCGGCGGTTATTGAATTGAGCATTATCGAGATATCTCCCGAGGTGGGGTTTTTCATTCCCACGGGAACGTCAATGCCGCTTGAGATAAGGCGGTGTTGCTGGTTCTCAACAGAACGCGCGCCTACGGCAACGTAGGAAAGAAGGTCGGAAAGGTATCTGTAATTCTCGGGATAGAGCATCTCATCGGCGCAGAAGAGTCCCGTTTCCTCGATCGCCCTTGTGTGGAGACGGCGAATGGCGATTATTCCCTCGAGCATATCCTCGCCTCTCGTGGGGTTGGGCTGATGGATCATACCCTTGTAGCCGTCGCCTGTGGTTCTCGGCTTGTTGGTGTATATTCTCGGAATGATAAGGAGCTTGTCCTCTACCTCCTCCTGAAGCTTTGCGAGTCTCATAATATAATCGAGTACGGCGTCCTCTCTGTCTGCCGAACAAGGACCGATGATAAGGGCAAGTCTTTTGTCTTTACCCGTAAAGATGTCGGCGATCTCGGCATCTCTTTTCAGCTTTTTTTTGGCGTATTCGCGTTTGAGCGGATATCTCTCTTTAAGATCCTTTGGGATCGGGAGCTTTCTTATAAATTCAAGGTTGTTCTGCATCTGAATATCCATCCTAATAAATAAAAATTCCACTATATTATACAACAATATAATTCCTCTGTCGAGGGAATTTCAAAATTTTTTTTAAAAAAAGGCAATTTTTTTTATTATCGACAAAATATTATTGACGAAATAAGGTTTTTTTGCTATTATATTAAGTGGAGATAACAGATGAAAAACAGGAGGAGTCTATGAAGAGATTTCGTGAGATAGCTCCCGTCGAGCTTGAAAACGCTATCAAGCTTATCGGGAAGGATTGGATGCTTATTACCGTCCGCGACGGTGAAAAGCAGAATGCTATGACGGCAAGCTGGGGAAGCCTCGGAGTGCTTTGGAACAAGAATGTCTGCACCGTTTATATCCGTCCGCAGAGATATACCTACGGTCTTATTGAGAGGGAGGAGCGTTTTTCGATCTCGTTTATGGACGAGAGCTACAGAGAGGCTCTTAGATACTGTGGAAGGGTCAGCGGAAGAGATCACGACAAGCTTTCCGACACGGGACTCAGCGCGGCAGAGCTCGACGGAGTTCCCGTACTCAGAGAGGCAAGGCTGACGCTGATCTGCCGTAAGCTTTACTCGGACGACATAAAGAAGGGCTGCTTCCTTGAGGAGGGGCTGCTTGATAATTACAAGGATAACGATTTTCACCGCTTCTATATATGCGAGATAGAGAAGGCTCTGCTTTCGGAAGAGGAATAAAAATAAAACGGAGATATATATATGTCACTTAATGAAGAGATAGAGATACTTTGCTGTAACGCGAGAGCGGCGTCCGCCACTCTTGCCCTTGCGAGTACCGAAAAAAAGAACGCCGTTCTTCTCGGGATAGCCGAAAGGCTTCTTCTGGAGAGCGACAAAATAATTGAGGCAAATACCAAGGATATTGAGCTTGCGGGTGAGAACGGAGTTCCGCCCACGATGCTCGACAGACTGACTCTCACCAAAAAAAGAATAGCCGCTATGAGCGATTCGCTCCGCGAGCTCTGCGACCTTGAAGACCCCATAGGCAAGGGTGAGGAATGGAGTCGCCCCTCGGGAATAAATATCAGAAGGATAAGAGTTCCCCTCGGAGTGGTGGCTATCATATACGAGGCTCGTCCCAACGTGACGGTTGACTCTGCCGCTCTCTGCCTTAAGACAGGCAACGCGGTGGTGCTTCGTGGCGGAAAGGAAGCAATAAACACCAATAAGGCGCTTGTTGCTGTAATGAAATCGGCTATAGAGCAGTGCGGACTTGACCCCCATTCTGTGGAGCTTATCGAGTCGGTCGAGAGGGAGAGCGCCAATATCCTTATGTCGATGAGAGGGTATATAGACGTTCTTATTCCGAGAGGCGGAAAGGGACTTATCAAGGCGGTCACCGAGAACGCTAAAGTTCCCGTTATCGAGACCGGGGCGGGAAATTGCCACATATATATAGACGAGAGCGCCGACATTGAAATGGCTCTTTCGGTGGCAATGAACGCAAAATGCTCCCGTCCGTCGGTCTGCAATGCCGTTGAGACTATGCTCGTTCACGCAAGTATAGCGCCGAAATTCCTGCCCGAGTTTGCGAAGAGGGCAGAGGAGTACGGTCTTGAGCTGAGAGGCTGCGCAAAGACCAAGGTACTCGTACCCGATGCGTCAGAGGTCACCGAGGAGGATTTTGAGACAGAGTACAACGACTATATCCTTGCGGTGAAGGTTGTCAACACTCTTTCCGAGGCTATAGATCATATCAATAAATACAGTACCGCCCACAGTGAGGCGATAGTTACCTCCTCAGATCAGGCGGCAGAGAAATTCCAGAGAGAGGTGAATTCGGCGGCGGTCTATGTCAACGCCTCTACCCGATTTACCGACGGAGGAGAGTTTGGCTTTGGCGCTGAGATAGGAATATCGACCCAGAAGCTTCACGTTAGAGGACCTATGGGTCTTATGGCGCTCACCACCGAAAAATACCTTATAAACGGAAACGGAAACGTAAGATGAAGATATTTATTGCATCGGACATACACGGAGACGCTGTCTCTTGCGAGAGGCTGCTCAGCCTTTATGGTGAGTCGGGGGCTGAAAGGCTTCTGATACTCGGAGACATACTTTATCACGGACCGAGAAACGATCTTCCCGAGGGCTACGCGCCGAAGAAGGTCATTGAGATGCTGAACCGAGTGTCGTCGGAGCTTCTCTGCGTGAGAGGAAACTGTGACACCGAGGTGGATCAGATGGTGCTGAGCTTTCCGATCCTTGCCGACTATGCTTGGCTCTCTTTTGACGGCGTGAGGATATTTGCGACTCACGGTCATAAATTCAACAAGGAGACACCACCGCCGCTGAAGCGGGGAGATATTCTGCTCTGCGGACACACGCATATTCCCGCGGCGGAGGAATTTGGAGAGGGAAATCTTTACCTCAACCCGGGGTCGGTATCGATACCGAAGAACGGCTCGGAGAAGCAATATATTCTTCTTGAGGACGGGGAGGTATCCTTCCTCAGCCTTGACGGAAGACTTCTTGGACAATATGAAATTTCAAAGTGAATAAAATATTGGGCTGTCGCAGATTGCGACAGCCCTTTAGCCTTATGACAAACCCTTTACATTTCTTTTAATTAGTCAAATTGCTCAAACAGATCAGAGCAAAAGCCTTCCTACTCCGCTTCGCTCCGTGGCAAGTTTGCTTCGCAAACATTGGGGGACCATTCGCCTCTGCGAATGGTGGATGAGTAGTCTGTAGCAAACAAAAAAGACACCTCATCCGTCAGCCGACAAGCGGCTGCCACCTTCCCCCACTGGGGAAGGCTTATTGTTACTGAGCTTTCGATGTGAAATTGTTTGCGATTTTGATACAGTTGACACAATCAAAAACCTTTCGAAACATTTGCTACTAAAAAGCCTTCTCCAGTGGGAGAAGGTGGCACGGCAACGCCGTGACGGATGAGGTGTCCGTAACGAACAAAAAGATACATTACCCCGTCCGTGTCATTCTGCCGACAAGCGGTGTCAAAAACGCTTTCTGCTTCAATATGGGAGACAGAAAAAAGCTTTAAAGTTTTTGGGCGGGGGTAAGTTTGCGAAGCAAACACTGTTTAAGCGAGACGCTCCCCCTGTGTCATCCTGAGCGGAGCGTAGCGGAGTCGAACTGCGTAGCAGTGCGAGGCGTAGCCGAGCAGGATCTC